>JAASTB010000002.1 GCA_021767625.1 Wenzhouxiangella sp. | reverse complement strand
TGGGCACGGAACTCTACGTGGTGACTTATCACGGCCGGCTTGCGGGCCTGGCGCTGGAGTCCGGGCGCACGCTCTGGGTCAAGGACATTTCTTCTTCCAGCGGTTTGAGCCTGCGCCGCACCCAGCTTGCCGTCACCGATCGCGAGGACAATGTCTGGCTGGTCGACCGCCGCAACGGCTCGACGCTGTGGCGCGACGACCAGCTGCTGCGACGCGAACTGACGCGCCCGGTCTTCCTGGGCGGACTCGTGGCCGTGGGCGATTTCGAAGGTTATCTGCACTTCTTCGACGCCGACAGCGGTCAGATCGTCGCTCGCGCGCGGGCAGGCGACGAGCCGCCGGCAGCCGCACCGCTGGTCGTCGGCGACACGCTCTACCTGCTCGACGAAGGCGGAGAATTGAGCGCCTGGCGAGTCGGCCGTTCGGGCTGAGGGCGAGCGAACCGTGTCTGCATTGCCGGTGGTCGCCATCGTCGGGCGGCCCAACGTCGGAAAGTCCACGCTGTTCAATGCGCTGACGCGGACCCGCGACGCCCTGGTGGCCGACACGCCGGGAGTGACCCGCGACCGTATCTACGGGCGTGCGGAGCTGGACGGACGAACCGTCATTCTCGTCGACACCGGCGGGCTCGACGAGGCCGGCGACGAGGTCGAACTGGGCGCCCAGGCACAGACCCGCCTGGCCATCGAGGAGGCCGACCTGGTGCTTTTCCTGACCGACGCCCGCGCGGGCGTCGTTCCCGTCGAGCACGAGATCGCCGCGGACCTGCGCCATCGGGGCAAGGCCGTGATCCAGGTCGTCAACAAGACCGACGGACTCGATCCCGACATGGCGCTCGCCGAAGCTGCGGAACTCGGCCTGGGCGAAATCTTTCCCATCGCGGCCAGCCATCGTCGCGGCCTCGAGCAGCTCGGCCACGCCATCGTCGAGCGGCTGCCTGAACCCGAAGACAGCAGCGTGCCCGACGACGACGGCCTGCGCCTGGCCCTGATCGGCCGTCCCAATGCCGGCAAGTCGACCCTTCTCAATCGCCTGCTCGGCGAGGAGCGGGCGCTGGCGACCCCGGTGGCCGGGACGACCCGCGACCCGATCCACGCGACGATCGAGCGCGACGGGGTGCGCTACCACCTGATCGATACGGCGGGCATCCGTCGCCGCCGGGGCAGCCAGGAAGGCGTGGAGCGTTTCAGCACCATCAAGGCCCTGCAGTCGATGGAGCAGGCGCGCATCGTCTGTCTGGTCTGCGACGTCGTCGAGGGCATCACCGAACAGGACGCGCGGCTGGCCGGTCACGTCATCGAGGCCGGTCGGGGCCTGGTCATCGCGCTGAACAAGTGGGACGCGCTCGACAACGACCAGCGCCGTGCCGTGCTGGTGGAGGTGGCCGAGCGCCTCGATTTCGCGCGCTTTGCGCCGGTCGTGACGATCTCGGCGCTTCACGGCAGCGGCCTGGGGGAGCTGACCGACGCCATCGAGCACGTCCAGGCGGCCGGAGAGCAGGAGTTGTCGACCGGCGCGCTCACGCGGGTTGTGCGGGACGCGGTCGACGCGCATCCGCCGCCCTCGGTCCAGCGCAAGACACCCAAGCTTCGCTACGCCCACGGCGGCGGCCACTTCCCGACCCGCATCGTCATTCACGGCAATCGCGCCAAGGGAATTCCCGATCAGTACCAGCGCTACCTGGTCAACTGTTTCCGGAAGCACTTCCGGCTCACCGGCATTCCGGTTCGCCTGGTGTTCCGCGAAGGCGACAACCCTTACGCCGGTCGCCGCAACCAGTTGACGCCGCGACAGGTCCAGAAGCGCCGCCGGCTGAAGCAATTCACCCAGCGCAAGAACCGCAAGCGCTAGCCGGCCGGCCCGACGGGCCGCCGCGCAAGATTTACACGCCGCCGAGCTGCTGGTTGATCGAGCGCACCAGCATCGGGTCGTCGGGCAGGGTTTCGGGCGGAAAGTGCTCGGCCAGTTCGCCGCGCCGGTCGAACAGGTACTTGTTGAACGTACCCCGGGGCAGGGCGGCAGCACCTTTTTCCTGCAGCATTTCGCGGAACAGGGGGTGGGCCTCGGGACCGGTCAACGCGTAGCGCTGGGTGACGATGAAGCTGCTGGGGTAGTTCTCCCGCAGGAACTCGTCGATCTGCGCTTCCTCGCGCGGTTCCTCGTCAAAGTCGTTGCAGGGTATGGCGATGATGACCAGCCCGTGCCGGCTGAATTGCGTGTGCAGCTGCTGCAGCCGCTTGAGCTGCGGCACGAAGCGGCTCTCGGTGGCGATGTTGACGATGAAGAAGGGCTGGTT
This sequence comes from Wenzhouxiangella sp., assembly GCA_021767625.1. GTDB lineage: Bacteria > Pseudomonadota > Gammaproteobacteria > Xanthomonadales > Wenzhouxiangellaceae > Wenzhouxiangella. The sequence continues at coordinate 30,922 of JAASTB010000002.1, read as the reverse complement.
GCGGTAGCGCTCGAGATAGATGCGCGCGCCCGAAAGGTCCATGAAGTGATGATTGAACAGGTTCACGGCAAGTCTGGCTCCGAGTCGGATTCCGTTCGAATCCTACCTTACAATGTGGCGCATGACGAAGTCCCCAGCCCGAATCCTCGACGGCCGAGCGGTCGCCGACCGATTGATCGCCAACGTGGCCGATGCCGTCGCCCATCATGTCGGGGAAGGCGGGCGGCCGCCGGGTCTCGCCGTGATCCTCGTCGGCGACGATCCCGCCTCCGAGGTCTATGTCAACAACAAGATCCGAGCCTGCGAGCGTGCCGGTATGGTCTCGACCACCCATCGCCTAGCGCACGGGGTGGGGCGGGGCGAACTGCTCGCCCTCATCGACGCGCTCAATCGCGACGAGGCGGTCGACGGCATCCTGGTGCAACTGCCGCTGCCGGCCCATCTCGACGAAAGGGCGGTTACGCGGCGGATCGCTCCGGAAAAGGACGTCGACGGTTTCCATCCCGTCAACATGGGGCGCCTGGCCCTGCGCGATCCCGGGCTGAGGCCTTGCACCCCACGCGGCGTCATGACGCTGCTGGCGGCTCACGGCATCGACACCAAGGGCATGAACGCGCTGGTCGTCGGCGCCTCCAACATCGTCGGCAGGCCGCTGGCGCTCGAACTGCTCCTGGCCGGCGCGACGGTGTCGGTGGCGCATCGCTTCACGCGCGACCTGCAGGCCCATGTCGAGCGCGCCGAAGTGCTCTTCGTCGCCGTCGGCAAGCCGGGCATCGTCCGGCCCGACTGGATCGCCGAGGACGCGATCGTGGTCGACATCGGCATCAATCGCGGCGAGGACGGCAAGCTGCACGGCGATATCGACTTCGAGGCGGCTTCTGAGCGCGCCGGCTGGATCACGCCCGTTCCCGGCGGCGTCGGACCGATGACGGTCGCCACGCTGATGCAGAACACGGTCGAGGCGGCCGGGCTGGTGGTGCGCGCGCCGTGATCTTCCGTCAGCTGTTCGTGCTCGCACTCGCGGCCTTGCTGGCCGGCTGCTCGGCCATCGTGGAACGCCAGACCCAGCGCCTGGCCGACGATCTCGAGACGGCGATCCGCGAGTACGAAGACCCCGCCACGATCGCCGACGCCCTGCCGGCCTATCTGCTGCTGCTCGAGGCGCGCCTGCAATCCAACCCGGACGATGCCGGGCTTCGCCTGACCACTGCGCAGCTGACCGGTACCTACGCGACCCTGTTCGGCAACGGCGAAGTCTCCGCGCGTCGCCTGACCAAACGCGCGCTGGTCCATGCCCGTGCCGGCGCCTGCCTGCGCGCCAAGCCCTTGTGCGACCTTCACGAGATCAGCTTCGAGCGGCTCGATGAGCGCATCGGGAAGCTCCAGTCCGACGACCTTCCCGCCGCCTACCTGCTGGCGACGACCTGGGTCGGGTGGATCGACAGTCATTCGGACGACTATGGCGCGCTGGCCGACCTCCCTCGCGCGCAGGCCCTGCTGGAGTGGGTGGTCGATACCGCGCCGGGCCACGACGACGGCGCCGCCTGGCTCTACCTGGCCGTGCTCCATTCCCAGCGCCCGCCGGCGGCGGGCGGTCGCCCCGACCTGGCGCGCGAGTACTTCGATCGCGCCCGCAGCGTTTCCGAAGGGGACAATCTCCTGGTGGACGTCATGCTGGCCGACCATTACGCCCGATTGCTCTTCGACCGCGAGCTGTTCGTGTCGACGCTGGAAGGCGTTGTCGACAGCGAGGTCGATTCGCCGGATTACCGGCTGGTCAACGCCGTGGCCCGTCAGCGGGCGCGGGAGCTACTGGCCCAGACCGAAAGGATTTTCGACTAGATGAAGCACATGACCCTGGCCGTGCTGGCCCTTGCCGCGTTGAGCATGGCGGCGACTTCGGATGCCGCCCAGATCAAGCTGGCGACCATCGCACCGGACGGATCGAGCTGGATGGAGCGTATGCGCGCAACCGCCGACCGGATCGAGGAGCGCACCGACGGCGGCGTGCGCCTGCGTTTCTACCCTGGCGGCGTCATGGGCGACGCCGAAGCGGTTCTGCGCCGCATGCGCCTGGGGCAGCTGCACGGTGCCGCCTTCACGGTCGGGGAGCTGGCCTCGGTGGCGCCGGTCGCCAACATCTATTCAATGCCCTTCGTCTTCCGCGACGTCGATGAAGTGCGGGCGCTTCGCGAAACCTTCGATCCGCTGGTCATCGAGGGCCTGGCCGAAGGGGGCATCATCGCCCCGGGCATCAGCCTGGGCGGATTCGCTTACCTGTTCAGCGACCGCGACATGCCCACCGCCGACCCAGAACAGATGAACAGCGGGTTTCGCGTGTGGGTGCCCGCCGGCGATCGCCTCTCGCAGCGGACCCTGGAGGAAGCCGGCGCCACGCCGGTGCCGCTGCCCCTGGCGGAGGTCTACACGGCACTGCAGACCGGCGCGGTCAACACCTTCGCGAGCACGCCCTCGGCCACGATCATCCTGCAGTGGCACACCAGGGCGGAGACCATGCTCGACATGCCGCTGCTGATGACCGCCGGAACCATCGGCCTGGATCAGCGAACGGTCGAGCGTCTGCCCGAGGCCGATCGCGCGATCCTGCTCGAGGAACTGCGGGCCACGCTCGAGCACATCGAGGACGACAACTTCGAAGACAACGCCGAGGCCCTCGAAGCACTGCGCGAGGGCGGCGTCGAGATTTTGCAGCCGGAGCAGTCCCTGGTGAGTTTCTGGTACGAACTGGCTCACCGCATCCGCCGCGACGCCGTCGAGGCGGGCCGGTTCGAGCTGCCGCACCTGGACCGCCTGGAAGCCGAGCTGGAGCAACTGCGTGCCGGAGAGTGAGCACCGCAACGAAGGCGATACTGCCGAGCGTACGATCCGCATCCTCGAGACCGGCACACTGAGCGTGCTCTTTCTCGCCCTGGTGGCCATCGGCCTGGCGCAGATCGGTTTTCGGAACTTCGCGGGTATGGCGCTGCCCTGGGCCGACGGCGCCATGCGCGCCATCGTGCTGTGGCTGGCCATGCTGGGCGGCGTGGTCGCCACCGGCCGGCTCCGGCACATTCGCATCGACCTGGTCGAGCGCTGGCTGCCGCCCGGCGGCGTCGTCTGGCTGCGGCGGGCCGTCTTCGGCGCCACGTCCCTGGTCTGCCTGGCACTGACCTGGACGAGCCTCGACATCGTGGCTCTCGAATACGAGTTCCAGGCCATTGCCTTCCTGAACGTGCCCAACTGGGTGGTCCAGGTCATCGTCCCGATCGGCTTCGGCATGATGGCCGCTCGCTTCATGGCCTGGGCCTTTGCGCCGCCGTCGGGTGAAGTCCTGCCGGTCTCGACGCGGAATCCGTCCGAATGATGGTCGTCTTCCTCGTCCTGCTGGCCCTGCTCGGCATGCCGCTGTTCGCGGTCATCGCGCTGGCCGCCCTGGGCGGCTACTGGCGGGCCGGGCTCGATCCGGTGCTGGCCAGCATGGAGTTCGTGCGCATCGGCGAGCTGCCGGTACTCGTCGCCCTGCCGCTGTTCACCTTCGCCGGGGTGCTGCTGGCCCACAGCCGCGCGCCCGGACGCCTGGTCGAGCTGACGCGCTCGGCCCTGGGCTGGATGCCCGGCGGCCTGGCGATTCTCGCGCTCGTGCTGTGCTCGTTGATGACGGCCTTCACCGGCGCCTCGGGCATCACGGTGGTCGCGCTCGGCAGCCTGCTCCTTCCGGCGCTGGTCAAGGGAGGCTATCCCGAGCGCTTCAGTCTCGGCATGGTCACGGCCGGCTCCAGCCTGGGCGTGCTCTTCGCCCCCTCGCTTCCCCTGATTCTCTACGCGGTAGTCGCCCAGCAGGTCGCCCCGAGAGCCGGGTTGAGCGTTGATGACCTCTTCCTCGCCGGCCTGCTTCCGGGCCTGCTCATGCTGGTGCTGATGGGCGGCTACGCCGCCTGGGTGCAGCGCGGCCTGCCCAGGGACGAACGGCCTCGAGAACCCCTGGGCAAGGTGCTGCGCGACAACGCCTGGGAATTGCCGCTGCCCCTGGTCGTGCTCGGCGGCATCTACTCGGGCTGGTTGCTCGTGGTGGAGGCGGCCGTGGTCACCGCCGCCTGGGTGCTCGTCACACTGGTCCTGGTCCGCCGCGAGGTGCGCTTCTCGAGGCTGCCCGAAGTGATCACCGAAGCCATGGTGCTCGTGGCCGCGATTCTTGTCGTGCTGGGCATGTCCCTGGCTTCGACCAACGTGATGATCGACGCCGGCGTGCCGCAGCGCCTGTTCGAATGGATCGAACCGCTGATCGACAGCCACCTGGTCTTCCTGCTCGCTGTCAACGCGCTGTTGCTGGTTGCCGGGATGTTGCTCGACATCTTCGCAGCCCTGGTGATTCTCGCGCCGTTGATCATCCCGGTGGCCATGGCCTTCGGCGTCGACCCGGTTCACCTGGGCATCGTGTTCCTGGCCAACCTGCAGATCGGCTACTGCACGCCGCCGGTCGGGATCAACCTGTTCCTGGCCAGTCACCGCTTCGAGCGCGATATCCTCAGCGTCTACCGCGCCACGCTGCCGTTCCTCGGCATCCTCCTGGTCGCGCTGCTGATCATTACCTGGTGGCCGGCTCTCAGCCTGACGCTGCCGTCCCTGCTCGGCGACTGAGGCGCTCGGACGAGACTGCGCTACACTGCCGCTTGATGAAACGACGAGGCTCCTCCATGCTGCAACCGCCCGCCCGAGTGCTGGTGATAGTGCTGACTTGCCTGGCCCTGGCGGGCTGCCAGCTCTGGCCTTTCAAGCGCACGGACGGCGCGGAGGAGCCACCGCCCGGGCAGGCGGGAGCCGGATCCGAGTCCGAAGCGGACCGGAGCGCCGATTCGGTCGGCCGGGCCATGACCCTGCTGCAGAACGGCGAAGAGGCCCGGGCCGAGCGCATGCTGGCCGCCATTCTCGAGGACAGCCCCGGCAGCCCCACGGCGAAGCTGCTGCTGGCCCAGATTCGCCAGCCCCCGGAGGAGTTGCTCGGCGAGTCCTTCGAGGAGCTCGAAGTCCGCCCCGGAGACAGCCTTTCGGCCATCGCCGGGCGCACCATCGACAACGAATTGCTGTTCTATTCGCTGGCGCGGCTCAACGGCATCGAGGTGCCGCGCCTGCTGCGTCCGGGTCAGCGCATCCGGGTGCCGGTCGTCGAGCAGACGGATGAGGCCGCACCGGCGGCCGAGACCGCCATGCAGGAGGCGGACGCGTCCGATTCGCCACAGGTGCGGGCACGGGCCGAAGCGGAACTGCCGGCGACGGCCCGCCGCCTCATGGAGCGCGAGCGGTATCGCCAGGCTTACGCCCTCCTGCTCAGCGCCGCGCGGGCGGGCAAGCTGCAGGCCGAGGGCGATGCGCTGCTGGCGCGGGCTGCCGTGGCGCTGGCGCGATCCGCGTGCCGGGAGGATGATCCCGGACAGGCCCTGAAGGCGCTCAACCAGGCCTCGCCCTGGCTTGGCGCGAGCGCGGAGGCCGGCGATTTCGTCCGCCAGCGCCGGCACGTCGAGGCGCGCTTGTCCCTGGACCGGGCCGAGCAAGCGCTCGCGCGCGGAGACCACGGCGCGGCTTTCGACGCCGTCGTGTCCGCCCGCGACCTGGCCGACGATCTTCGGGAAACCCACGGCCCCAGGCTCGAGCGTCTCGAGACCGCGTTGGTCGAGCACTACCACGACGGTGGCCTGTCGGCCTGGCGCGACCAGCAGGTCGAGCGGTCGATCGAACTGTGGGAGCGGGTGGTGACGATCGATCCGGCTTTCGAGCCGGCCGTGCGTTATCTCGAACGCGCCCGGCGCGCGAGGGAAGAACTCAAAGCGCTCGGGCAGGGCTGAGGATTCAGTCCCCGCGCCCGCCCTCGGAGCTCTTGCGTTCCGAAAGGGGCAGGACGTTGGATTCCTCCTTCGGGCGATCCATTTCCACCGTTTCTTCGACATCGGCGTCGATCCGCTCGTCGACCTCGGGCAGCGGGCTGTAAGCCGGCTTGTGCTGCAGGTAGCCGTGACGCTCCTCGAGGCGGTTGGCCATGTCGTTGAACCGCTGGAACAGGGGCGCGAAGACATCCTGGCCGTCGGATTCCAGGCGCGCATCGTACTGCCCGCGCGCGATGCGCTGCAGGCCGCGGCTGACGCGCTGGATGGAACGTTGCTGTCGCCTCACCAGCAGGCTGAAACCGACGCCGACGACGATCAGGGTGACCACGAACACCAGCGCCAGCATGGTCAGCGTGGTCCGCGCCGCCGACTCGAGCTGTTCGCCGTCGATGCCCAACTGCACGGTTCCGATGCGTTCGGTCTGGAAGCGGATGGGGGTCTGGAACTCCAGGTTGCCGTCCTCGCGCGAGAGCAGGCGAACCGCGCCTTGCTCGCGCTCGATGGTGGCGCGTGCCGGCTGGGGGCGGGGCTCGCCCTGCAGGAACGGGTCTGTGCTGGCCTGAACCTGTCCTTCGCGGTCGCTGATGTGCAGGTAGGTAATCCTGGGATTGACCGAGAAATCGTCTACCAGGTTGGACAGGCCGGTATTGTCGTCGAGTATGAGCGCCTCGGCCGTTTCCCGTGCGATCACGCTGGCCAACGCATCGCCGTAACCGTAGGTCGACTCGGTCATGGCGCTGGTCTGGCTGTGATAGACCCAGGTCAGGCCGCCGCCGAGCACGACGACGAGGGCCAGCGAGAGCGCGGCCAGCCAGCGCCAGGCGCCCGGTCGTCCGCGAACGGTGTTGAGCAGGCCCCGGTCCAGGTCGGCCCGGATTTCCTGCAATTCCTCCAGCACCAGGGAGCCGCCGGCCGGGCGGGCCTCGGGATCCTTCGCCACCAGGCGATGGACGAGATCGATCAGGTCGACGGGCGTGCGGTCGTCGATCGGCTGCAGTCTTGCCGGCGGTCGATGGACGATCTGGTGGATGAGCGCGCCGATCGATTCGGCCTTGAAGGGCATCGATCCCGACAGCAGGCGGTAGAGCACCACGCCGAGCGCGTAGAGGTCGGTGCGGCCGTCGAGCTCGCCGCCCTGGATCTGCTCGGGCGCCATGTACTTCGGCGTGCCGGCAATGGTCTCGAAGTCTTCACTCTCGGTCCGGGTGCGATCGCCGATGGCGGCGATGCCGAAGTCCACCAGCTTGACCAGTCCGGACTCGGGATCGAAATAGATGTTCGAAGGCTTGACGTCGCGGTGGATGACGCCGCGCTCGTGGGCGTATTCCAGCGCGCCGGCCAGCTGGATGCCGATGGACAGTATTTCGCGGGTGCTCAGGCGACCGCCCTCGTCGAGGTACTCCTCCAGGCTCTGTCCCTTGAGCCGCTCCATGACCAGGAAGGGCAAGCCTTCGTGCTGGCCGACGTCGAAGACGGTGACGATGTTGGCGTGGCTGAGACCGCCGGCCGAGCGGGCCTCGCGCAGGAAGCGCTGGCGGCTCTTCAGGTCGCGGGCATAACGTTCGCGCAGTACCTTGACCGCCAGGTGGCGGTTGATGTGCGGATCGAAGGCTTCGTAGACGATCGACATGGAGCCTCGTCCGAGTTCCCGTTCAATCCTGTAGCGGCCGATGCGCTCCATGGAGTTGGCGTGTCCTTGACCAAGAGGACCATGTTAACCCATCGACGGGCCGGCATCTCCCGACGTCAGCGGCGTAGCAGGTAGTAGTGGATGGCGATCCAGTCGTAGAGCGCGTGGACGACGATCGGCACCAGCAGGTTGTCGCTCCACTGGTACAGGACGCCCAGGTACAGCCCCATCACCGTCGCCACGGCGAGATAGGGCAGGGAAACGGCGTGGGCGGCGCCGAACAGCAGCGAGGCGACCAGGATGCCGATGGCGGGGGAGGACAAGGAGGCCAGGCCGTCCTGCACGACGCCGCGGAAGAGCAGTTCCTCGCCGACCCCCGCCAGAACGGAAACGATGAGCACGGACCCCGGCGGCGCATTTCGAAACAGCAGCTCGAGAAAGCCGCGCACGAGGCGGGTCAACTCGTCGAGCCAGCGCCACCTGCCGGCAGGCACGGCCACCAGGGCGGCGGCCAGCGGCACGGTGGCGGCCAGGCCGAGCGCCAGTGACGACCAGGTGATCTCGATGCGGGCCCAGGGCCGGAGTCCGAACAACCAGGCCAGCGCAAGCGCCAGCAAGACCACCCCGCCCTGGAACAGCAGGGCGGTCGACAGGGGCCGGGAACGGGCGTTCAGTTTTCCCCGCTCGCGGTCGATTCACCGCCTCCGGCTGCAGTCTCGGACTTTGGCGCGGCCTTCTTCTTGGCGGTCTTGGCGGCGGACTTCTTCTTGGAGGCCTTCTTGCCGGCGGCCTTCTTCGAGGTCTTCTTTCTGGAACCGCCGCCGGAGCCGTTGTTGTCGCGCTCGAGGATTGCGGCCACGCCCATGCCGCCGGCGGTGCAGATCGAGATCAGCCCGCGTCCGGAGCCGGCCTTCTCGAGAACGTGGGCCAGGGTGCCGACGATGCGGGCACCGGTGGCCGCGAAGGGGTGGCCGATGGCCACGGATCCGCCGTGCACGTTCATGCGGCTGCGATCGATGCTGCCCAGCGGGCCGTCCAGGCCGAGGCGCTCGGTGCAGTAGCTTTCGCTTTCCCAGGCCTTGAGTGTGCACAGCACCTGGGCGGCGAAGGCCTCGTGGATCTCGTAGAAATCGAAATCCTGCAGGCCCAGTCCGGCGCGTTGCAGCATTTCGGCCACGGCGACGGTCGGCGCCATCAAGAGCCCCTCGTCGCCATCGACGTAGTCGACCGCGGCGGTGCGCGAATGCGTCAGCCAGGCCAGTACCGGCAGGTCTTGCTCACGGACCCATTCCTCGGAAGCCAGCAGGACCGCTGCCGAACCGTCGCTCAGCGTGGTCGAATTGCCGGCGGTCAGGGTGCCCTTGCCGGAGCGGTCGAATGCCGGCCTGAGACTGGCCAGCTTCTCCAGCGTCGAATCCGGCCGCACGATGTTGTCGCGGATCACGCCGTTGTGCGGGCGGACCAGGTCGTCGAAGAAGCCGGCGTCCCAGGCTTCGGCGGCCTTGCGATGGCTCTCGAGCGCCAGTTCGTCCTGTTCCTTGCGGGTGATGTTCCATTCCTGCGCCATGCGTTCGCAGTGCTGGCCCATCGACAGGCCGGTGCGCGGCTCGGAATTGCGCGGCGGCTGGGGCGCCAGCTCGGAAAAGCTGAAGCCCTTGAAGGCCTTGAGGCGCTGGCCGAAGGTCTTGGCCTTGTTGAGCTTCATGAGGCGCTGGGCAAAGCGGCGCTTGAACACGATCGGCACGTCGGACGTCGTGTCGGTGCCGCCGACCAGGGCGCATTCGATCTCGCCCGAGGCGATCTGGCTGCCGGCGAGCAGGGCGGCCTGCAGGCTCGTGCCGCAGGCCTGTTGCATGGTCACGGCCGGCGTAAGCGGCGACAGGTCGGTCGACAGCACCGCCTCGCGGGCCAGGTTCCAGTCCTTGGAGTGGGTGGTCACGGCCCCCGCGATGACCTGGTCAAGCTTCTTGCCCGACAGGTTGTATCGATCGACCACGCCCTGGAAGGCTGCGGTGAGCATGTCCAGGTTGGATTGATCGGCATACAGGCTGCCGGAGCGGCAGAACGGAATGCGGCTCCCGCCGACAATGGCGATTCGGCGCAGGTTCTTGTCGGGCATCAGGACGCCTCCTTGTCGGCCTCGGTTGATTCCAGAAAGTGCATCGGTCCGCCGCGGAAGGGCGCGAACCCGGTGCCGAAGATCATGCCCGCGTCGAGCAGGTCGGCATCCTCGACCACTTTGTCGTCCAGGCAGGACCGGCATTCGTCGAAGTAGGGCTGCATCAACTGGCCGGCCAGCTTCTTCAGGTCATGGCCCTTGTGCGCGTCGGCGTCGCGCTGCGGCTTGCCGTCCTTCCAGCGGTAGAAGCCTTCGCCGGACTTCTTGCCCAGCTTGCCGGCGTCGACCATTTCCTCGAGCACCTTGCGGTCCTCGCCGGCGTCGTCGCCCATCAGGGTCTTGATCACGCCCAGGCCCACGTCCAGGCCGACGGTATCGGCGAGTTCCACCGGCCCCATCGGCATGCCGAACTGCTCGGCGGCCTTGTCGAGCGCTTCCTTGGGCACGCCTTCGCGGTGCATCTTCATGGCGTTGCGCATGTAGGGCGCGAGCACACGGTTGACCAGGAAGCCGGGCGTGGAGGTGACCGGCAGGGCGTATTTGCCGATCTGGGTGGCGAAGCTCGATCCGTCGTCGACGCGGTCGGTGTCGGAAAGCTTCGCGTCGTAGACGACCTCGACCAGCGGCATCTTGGCGACCGGGTTGAAGAAGTGCAGTCCGATCAGGCGCGACGGGTCGTCGAGCACGTCGGCAAGCTCGGAAAGCGGAATCGCCGAGGTGTTGGTGGCGATCACCGCGTTGCGCGAGGCGGACTTGTTGACCTTGGCGAACAGCTCACGCTTGGCGTCGCGGTCTTCGAAGATCGCCTCGATGATGACGTCGGCCCGGGCCACGCCCGCGCCCTCGACGTCGGGGATCAGCCGGGTTTTCGCGGCGGCGACGGCCGTCGGCGTCTTGAGCTTGCGCTTGAACAGGCCGTTGGCGCGCTTGAGGGCGGGCTCGATGTACTTCATTTCGCGGTCCTGCAGGGTGACCTCGAGTCCGCGGGAGGCGCACCAGGCCGCAATGTCGCCGCCCATCACGCCGGCACCGATGACGTGCACGCGGCGCGCCTTGAAGTCGCTGCGCTTGCCCTGTGCCTTGAGCATTTCCATCAGGCGGAACACGCGCCGCAGGTTGCGCGAGGTGTCGCCGGCGAGCAGCTTGGGGACCTCCTCGGCCTCGATGCGGATCATCCGCGAGCAGGAGTCGCCGGCCGCCTCGAACGCGTCGATCAATGCATAAGGCGCCGGGTAATGCTCCTTGCGCGCCTTGGATGCGGTTTGCTTGCGCATCTGGCCGGCCAGGAACTTGCGCACCGGCCCCCAGGTCGTCGCACGGGCGGTCAGTCCCGGCCGGCGCGACTTGCGCTTCTTCAGGACGGCGTTGCGGGCGGCCCATCTGAGCGATCCGTGCTGGTCGACGGTCTGGTCGATCAGGCCGAGACCCTTCGCGGCGCGCGGGCGCAGCATCTTGCCGGTGAGCATGATCTGCATGGCCTGAAGGCCGCCCATGGCGCGAATGCTGCGGCCGGACCCGCCGAAGCCCGGATAGATTCCGAGATTGACTTCCGGGAAGCCGATGCGCGTGTGCTCGGCGTCCAGCGCGATGCGGTAGTCGAAGCACAGCGCCAGTTCCAGGCCCCCACCCAGGCAATAGCCCTCGAAGGCGACCACGGTGGGGAAGGGCAGGTCGTCGACGCGCTGGAACAGCTTGTGCACTTCGCGCACGTTGCTGCGCAATTCGTCGACGTCGTCGGTGGCGTCGAATTCGCGCACGTCGGCACCGACGACAAACGACTTCGGCTTGCCCGACATCAGCACCAGCCCCCTGGGATGATCGGCTTCGAGCCGGCCGATGATGGCGTCGAGTTCCTCGAGAACCTTCGAGCCGAGGCTGTTGACCTTTTCGTCGTCGCGGTCGAGGTAGAGCCAGGCAATGCCGTCGAGATCGGATTCCAGCCGCCAGTGCCTGCCGGCGCTGGATTGCGAGGCAGTTGATGCCATCCGGAAGTACTCCATTCTGGTGCGTATGGTTAGCTTATCACCATGCTCCCCGCGTTGTGTCGCGGGTCGGGGGGATCAGGGGAGGTCGACGCCGAATCGCCCCAGCAGCTTCACGACCAGGGTCAGCGGGAGGCCGACCAGTGCGGTCGGATCGTCGCTGGTGATTCGTTCGGCCAGGCAGATGCCGAGTGCCTCGCTTTTCATGGCCCCCGCGCAGTCGAAGGGTCGGTCGGCGTCGACGTAGCGCTCGATCTGCGAACGCCCGAGTCGGCGCATTTGCACGGTCGTCGGAACCAGTCCGCCGAACGCTTCTTCGTCCAGGCGCAGGGTCACGGCGGTGTGGAAGACGATGCTCGCGCCGCTGCAAAAAGACAGTTGCTCGACGGCGGCTTCGCGCCCCCCGGGCTTGCCCAGGAGTCGGCCGCGGCATTCGGCCACCTGGTCGGAGCCGATCACGATCGCCCCGGCACGCTGTCGGACGACCGCGGCCGCCTTGGATGCGGCCAGGCGGCGGGCGAGCTCCTCGCCGGATTCGCCCGGCGCGGCAGTCTCGTCGACATCGGGGGAGAGCTTCTCGAATTCCACGCCCAGCCTGCCGAGCAACTCGGCGCGGTAGGGCGAACTGGAGGCGAGCACGATCTTTCTACTGCGGCTCGATTCGGGCATCACGCAAAGTGTTGTGCAGGCTGTTTGAGTGGTATAATGATCGGCTTATGTCGCGAGACTTTCCAGACTGGATCGACCCGGACAAGGCGGCCGCCGCCGGACGGGAATTCAGCGGCACGGTCCCGCTGGCACGCTTGACTCGCCTGGACGGCATGATAGCCGATCCCGGCGATGCGGAGATTGCATTCCGCATCGTCTTCGGGCACGACGAGCAGCGCCAGGTCAGGGCCGAGGTCTCGGTGAGCGGGCGGGTTCCGTTGCGCTGCCAGAGAACGCTGAAGGTCTTCGAGCATCCGATCGAAAGCCGTTCGATCGTGGGCATCGTCCCCGACGACCGCGCGGCCGATTCGCTGCCCGAGGACTACGAGCCGCTGTTGTGCCCGGACAACAAGGTGGAGCTGGTTCGCCTGATCGGCGAGGAGGTCCTGCTGGGATTGCCGCTGGTGCCGATCGATCCGGCCTCGTCCAAGGTCGGCGAAGAGGCGCCGACTTCGGACACGTACCGGCCCTTCGCGGAACTGGCCGATGAGCTGCGCAAGAACCGCGACAAGGACAAATGACACAGGAGTATTGAGCAATGGCTGTTCAGAAAAGTCGCAAGACCCCGTCGCGCCGCGGCATGCGTCGTTCGCACGACGGACTCAGCGGACCGACGCTGTCGGAAGAATCGACCACCGGTGAGATCCATCGTCGCCACCACGTCTCGGCCGAGGGCTTCTATCGCGGCCGCCAGGTCGTGGAAGTGGCTCCCGAGATCGACGAAGAAGACCTCGAAGAAACGCAGGGCTGATACGCCCCGCTGAGCGATGACCGCGGAGGGACGTGCCAGCGTCGCCGTCGACGCCATGAGCGGAGACGGCGGGCTAGAAACCACGCTGTCGGCGGTCCGTCGGGCGCTCCGGGCGGATCCGGGGCTGCAGGTCGACCTGGTCGGCGACGTGGCGCGCTTGCGCGATTCGCTGCGCCCGGCCGGCCTCGAAAAGGACGACCGGATCCGGCTGGTCGCCGCCGAACAAGTCCTGCCGATGGACGCCGGCCCCGCCAGCGCGCTGCGACAGGGCCGCGGCAGCAGCATGCAGGTGGCCCTCGAGCGCGTCGCGGACGGTCGCAGCGCTTCGGTGGTCAGCGCCGGCAATACCGGTGCCCTGATGGCCTTGTCCCGGCAGGTGCTCGGCATGCTGCCGGGCATCGAGCGGCCGGTCCTGATGGCGGCGCTGCCGACTGCCGCCGGTTCGGTCTGGGCGCTGGATCTCGGCGCCAATGTCGGCGTCAACGCCCATCGCCTGTGCGAGTTCGCCCAGCTCGGCAGCACGGCCGTGCGCGTTCTGCGCGATCGATCGCCGCGAATCGGACTGCTCAACATCGGTCACGAGCCCAACAAGGGCCCGGATGTCGTGCGCGAGGCCGCCCGGCTCATCGAGGCCGAGGCCGGCCTGGATTTCACCGGATTCGTCGAAGCCGACCAGGTGTTCGCCGGCGAGGTCGACCTGGTCGTGTGCGACGGCTTTGCCGGAAACGTGCTGCTCAAGAGCGCCGAGGGCATGGTGCGGCTGATCTTCGACCAGTTGCGCGGGGAAATGCGCGGCTGGCGCGGGGCCGTCGTTCGCGGCGGGCTCAAGCGCATGTATGACAAGCTCGATCCGGCCCGGCATAATGGTGCCCCGCTCCTGGGCGTGCGCGGTATCGTGATCAAGAGTCACGGCGGCGCCTGCGAGCGCGGCTTTGCATCCGCAATCGGCCTGGCCGCGCTGGAAGCCCGGCGCAACCTGATACCGGAGCTCGAGGAAGCGCTCTGGGCCAGCTATTGATCGAAACGCAGGGACAACAACCAAGAATGTACGCGCGCATCATCGGAACCGGTCGCTACCTGCCCGAGAAGGTCCTCACCAACAAGGATCTCGAGCAGCTCGTCGACACCAGCGATCAGTGGATCACCGAGCGCACCGGCATCCGCCAGCGCCACATCGCGGCCGAAGGCCAGACGACCTGCGACCTGGCCGAACAGGCGGCCCGCCAGGCCATGGATGACGCCGGCCTCAAGCCGGGCGACATCGACCTGCTGCTGGTGGGAACGACCACGCCGGACCTGGTCTTCCCGTCCACGGCCTGCCTGCTGCAACACCGGATGGGCATGGCCGAGTGCGGCGCGTTCGACATCAACGCCGCCTGCTCGGGCTTCATTTATGCCCTGTCCGTGGCCGACCAGTACATCCGCAACGGCACCGCGCGCAACGTGTTGGTGGTGGGGGCGGAAACTCTCACGCGCATGCTCGACTGGAACGACCGATCGACCTGCGTGCTGTTCGGCGACGGCGCGGGCGCGGCGGTGCTCACCGCCGACGAGAATCCCGGCATCCTGTCGACCCACATCCACGCCAACGGCGGCTACAGTGACCTGCTCAAGGTCGACGTCGGGGTTTCGCGGGGCTTCCGCGCCGAGGAGCGCGGCGGCGTGTCGGTTTCGATGAAGGGCAACGAGGTCTTCAAGGTGGCCGTCAACACCCTGGGTCGCATCGTCGACGAGACCCTGGCGGCCAACAACCTGGAAAAGGAGGATCTCGACTGGCTGATTCCCCACCAGGCCAACCTCCGCATCATCAAGGCCACCGCCCGCAAGCTCAAGATGTCCATGGACCAGGTGGTCGTCACCGTCGATCGGCACGGCAACACCTCGGCTGCCTCGGTTCCCATGGCGCTCGACGAGGCGCTGCGCAGCGGGGACATCAAGCGCGGCGACAAGCTGCTGCTGGAAGCCTTCGGCGGCGGCTTCACCTGGGGTGCGGCGCTGGTCGCCTACTGACGGCCTTTCAAGCCGCCGTTTCCATTTCCTTATTCAAGCATTCCATCGCCAGGGGAGAACGCATGACGGATTTTGCAATGCTGTTTCCGGGGCAGGGCTCGCAGTCGGTCGGCATGCTGGCCGCGCTGGCCGAGAGACACGCGCGAGTTCGCGAGACCTTCGAGGAAGCCGGCGAGGTACTGGGCACCGACCTGTGGCAGCTCGCGGGCAGCGGTCCGGAAGAAGAACTCAATCGCACCGAGATCACCCAGCCGGCCGTGCTCGCCGGGGCCATCGCGGTGTGGCGCGTCTGGCGGGATCTCGGCGGTCCCGAGCCTGCGCGCATGGCGGGTCACAGCCTGGGCGAGTATTCGGCCCTGGTCGCGGCCGGCGCGCTGGAGTTTCGCACCGCCGTGGCGCTTGTGGCCGAGCGCGGGCGCCAGATGCAGGCGGCCGTGCCCGAGGGCGTGGGCGCGATGGCGGCCATCCTGGGGCTGGACGACGAAGTGGTCGCCGCCATCTGCCGTGAGGTGGCCGAGGACCAGGTCGTCGTGCCGGCCAACCACAATTCGCCGGGACAGATCGTGATCGCCGGTCACGCCGCCGCGGTCGAGCGCGCCCTGCACAAGTGCAGCGAGGCGGGCGCCCGGAGAGCCGTGAAGCTGCCGGTCAGCGTCCCCTCGCACAGCCCGCTGATGGAGCCCGCCGCCGAGGCCATGCGGGCGATCCTGGCCGACACCGAAATCGGGACACCGAGCGTGCCCGTCATTCACAACTGCGATGTCGCCAGCCATGAAGACGCCGACGCCATTCGCGAAGCGCTCGTCCGTCAGCTGACCAGCCCGGTTCGGTGGACCGAATCGGTGCGGGCGATCTGTGAGGCGGGTATCATGGAGCTCGCCGAATGCGGGCCCGGAAAGGTGCTTTGCGGGCTCGGTCGCCGCATCGACCGCCAGGCGAAATGGATCGCCCTGGAAAACCCCGACACCCTCGAAGAAACGATCAGCGCTTACAAGGAGTCGCAGTGATGACCCCCGAGACGGCAAATCGCATTGACGGACGCGTGGTTCTGGTCACCGGCGCCAGCCGCGGCATCGGCCGGGCCACGGCCGACTGGCTCAAGGCGATGGGCGGCGAGGTGTTCGGCACCGCCACCTCCGAGTCGGGCGCCGGAGCCATTTCGGAGCGGCTCGGCGAGGGCAGGGGCCTTGTGCTCGACGTGACCGATCCCGACGCCATCAATGAAACCGTGGCCACCATCAAGGAACGGGCCGGCGCCGTGACGGTGCTGGTCAACAACGCCGCGATCACGCGCGACCAGCTTTTGATGCGCCTCAAGGACGACGACTGGGATGCGGTGCTCGACACCAATTTGCGCGGCGTGATGCGCATGACTCGGGCCTGCCTGCGCGGCATGCTCAAGGAGAAGTTCGGTCGCATCATCAGCGTCTCGTCGGTGGTCGGCTACAGCGGGAACCCGGGTCAGAGCAACTACGCCGCGGCCAAGGCCGGCGTGGCCGGTTTCTCGCGCTCGGTCGCACACGAGCTTGGCAGCCGCGGCATCACCGCCAACGTCGTGGCGCCCGGCTTCATCGAAACAGACATGACCGCGGAGCTCGACGACAAGCAACGCGAGCGCCTGACCGACTCGATTCCGCTCGCTCGTCTCGGCAGCGTCGACGACGTGGCGGCGGCCGTCGGGTTCCTGGCCGCGGACGCCAGCGGCTACGTAACCGGGCAGACGCTGCACGTCAACGGCGGCATGTACATGACATAAAACTTGAAAAAGTTTTAATAAATTATTGAATTGTAATAAAATACTTTCGTCAGGGCCGAGGCGGTTTCACCGAAGATTCGGTGCCTGGAAACTGGCAGTGAGCGAAATTGTTCACTACAATGTGCCCGCTTTGGGCAACCCTTATCAACGAGGAAATCACCAATGAGCAGCATTGAAGAACGCGTCAAGAAAATCGTGATCGAACAGCTGGGCGTCAAGGAAGAGGAAGTGACCCCCAGCGCCTCTTTTGTCGATGACCTGGGTGCCGACTCGCTGGACACGGTGGAACTGGTCATGGCGCTCGAAGAAGAGTTCGAGTGCGAAATTCCCGACGAAGAGGCCGAGAAGATCACCAGCGTTCAGCAGGCGATCGACTACATCAAGGCCAACGTCGACAAGTAATCGTCGTCTGAAGGGTCTGCTCGGACAGTCATTGGCAATCGGATAACGGAGTCGCACATGCGTGGGGACCGTCGCATCGTCATAACGGGCATGGGCTGCCTGTCGCCCGTCGGCAACGACGTGGCCAGCGCCTGGGATGCCATCTGCAACGGTCGCAGCGGCATCGGCCCGCTGGAGGCGTTCGATCCCGAGCGCTTCCCGGCCAAGATCGCCGGCGAGATTCGGGACTTCGACGTCACAGAATATCTGTCGCCCAAGGAAGCGCGGAAATGCGACACCTTCATCCACTACGGCATGGCCGCCGCGATGCAGGCCATTGCCGATGCCGGACTGACCGACAGCGAGGATGACGCCGAGCGAATCGGGCTGGCCGTCGGCTCGGGCATCGGCGGCATCTCCACCATCGAGCAGACCTACAAGACCTACCTCGACAGCGGTCCCCGCCGGATTTCGCCGTTCTTCGTGCCCGGCGTGATCATCAACATGATCGCGGGTAACCTGTCGATTAAGTACGGCTACAAGGGCCCGAACATTTCCATCGTCACCGCCTGCACGACCGCGACCCACAACATCGGTGATGCCGCGCGCATCATCGCCTACGGGGACGCGGACGTGATGGTCGCCGGCGGCGGGGAGTTCGGTACGACGCCGACGGCCTACGGCGGTTTTACCTCGGCCAAGGCGCTTTCGACCCGCAACGACGAACCCGAGAAGGCCAGCCGCCCCTGGGACGTGGACCGCGACGGTTTCGTGCTCAGCAACGGGGCCGGCATCGTCGTGCTCGAGGAGCTCGAGCGAGCCAAGAAGCGCGGCGCGACGATCTATGCCGAAGTCGCCGGCTACGGCATGAGCGGCGATGCTTACCACATCACTTCACCGTCGGAAGGCGGCGAGGGCGCGGCGCGCTGCATGGCCACCGCCGTGCGCGACGCCGGGCTCGACATGGGCGAGGTCGACTACATCAACGCTCACGGCACCTCCACGCAGCTGGGCGACCGCGCGGAATGCTCGGCGGTCCGATCCTGCTTCGGCGATCATGCCGGTGAATTGATGATGAGTTCGACAAAGTCGATGACCGGGCATTTGCTCGGCGCGGCCGGTGGCGTCGAGGCGATCTTCACCGCGCTTGCCCTGAAGGACGGCATCATTCCCCCGACCATCAACCTCGACGAGGTCGACCCCGAGTGCCGGGACATCGACCTGGTCCCCAACGAGGCGCGCGAAAAGCCGATCCGCGTGGCTTTGAGCAATTCCTTCGGTTTCGGCGGCACCAACGGTACGCTGCTGCTGAAACGGTTTGAATGACCTGCCTGGCGCGTGAGCTGGCGGCTTCTCCGTCGCTGCTCACGGTCCATCGCCGCTTCCCCGACCGCTGGGCCTTCCTGCTCGCAAGTTCCGCCTCGGCCGGAAAGCTCGGCCGCTGGTCGCTGCTGCTTCGCGCGGCCGACGAGAAGCCGCTGGTGCTCGACCCGTCCGAACTCGAGGCCGGTTCCGGTTTCCTGGACGAGCTTGCCGACCGGCAGGCCCGGGCACGCGCCGGCGAGGGCGATTCGCGCTTCCCTTTTCACGGCGGCTGGTTCGTCTACCTCGGCTACGAGCTGGCTGCCGAAATCGAACCGGGCCTGAAGCTTCCGCCGGCGGCAGACGGCCTGCCCGTGGCGCTGGCCCAGCGCTGCCGTTCGGCCGTGCTGCAGGATCATCTCGCCGAACGTTGCTGGGTCGTGGCCGAAGACGAGGCGGAACTGGCCGCCGCGCTCGACGAGGTGGCGTCGGCCGGCGAGAGCACCGTCGCGCCGCTGGCGCCGCTGCCCGAGCTGGCGCTGCGCGCCGATCCCGGCGAGCGCTTCAAGTCCGGGGTGGAGCGCATTCGCGAGTACATCCGTGCCGGTGACGTTTTCCAGGTCAACCTCTCACGCGGCTGGGAGGCTCTCGGCCGATCGCCGATCGACCCCGCGGCCATCTACCGGGCGCTGGCCGGAGCCAATCCCGCACCGTTCGCCGCGCTCGCCAGGCTGCCCGGCGGAACCGTCGTTTCCTCCTCGCCCGAGAGACTGGTAAGTGTCGACGGCCGCCTCGTCCAGACCCGCCCGATCGCGGGTACCCGGCCGCGCGGCGTCTCCGAAGAAGCCGACAGCCGCCTGACCAGCGAGCTGGTCTCGCATCCCAAGGAGCGGGCCGAGCACATCATGCTCATCGACCTCGAGCGCAACGACCTGGGCCGCGTCTGCCGCGTGGGAAGCGTGCAAGTGGACGAGCTGATGGTGGTCGAGTCCTACGCCCACGTACACCACATCGTCTCGAACGTGCGCGGCGAACTCCGGGACGACGCCAACGCGGCCGACGTCATCCGCGCGGTGTTCCCGGGCGGTACGATCACCGGCTGCCCCAAGGTCCGGTGCATGGAAATCATCGCCGAGCTCGAAGAGCAGGGACGCGGCTGCTACACGGGCGCCCTGGGCTACCTCGGCCTGGACGGTCGCATGGACCTCAATATCCTCATCCGCTCCATGGTCGTCGGCGAGGAGCGCATCAGCTTCCGCACCGGCGCGGGCATCGTCGCCGATTCCGACCCGGCCGCCGAGCTGGCCGAAACCGAAGACAAGGCCCGCGGCCTGCTCGCCGCCATCGGTCATGGCTGAGGTGCTCGTCGACGGACAGGCGAGCGACTGCGTGCCGCCCGACGACCGGGGCCTGCTCTACGGCGATCACCTGTTCGAGACCGTCGCATTCGTCGGCGCGCGGGCGCCCCTGTGGCGCCTGCATATGCGCCGGCTCACTCGCGACTGCGAGCGGCTGATGGTGCCCCCGCCCGATGAGGAGTTGCTGGCGGCCGAATGTGCGCGCCTGTGCGAGGGCCAGCACCGCTGCGTAGTTCGCATCAGTATTACCCGCGGCAGCGGCGGGCGCGCCTACGAACCGCCGCCGTGCCCCGTGCCGCGCCGCATCCTGATGCGTCGCTCCTGGCCCGCCGGCCTTGCCGCATCGCGCCGCGACGGCATCGTGCTCCACACCAGCCCGGTTCGCCTGGCGATCGGCAGCCCCCTGGCCGGCATCAAGCACGGCAATCGTCTCGAGCAGGTACTCGCGGCCGAGCACGCGCGCCGGGCCGGCGTCGACGAGGCGATCCTGTTCGACGCCAAAGGCCGGCTCGTCGAGGCCATCGCCGGCAACCTGATCGTTTTCGTCGACGGTCGGCCCGTGACGCCTGCCCGGCGGGGCGCGGGCGTGGCGGGTGTCGGCCTGCAGGCACTGCACGAACGAATCGGCGCGGTGCTGCCCGAAGCACAACTCAACGCTCGAGACCTGCGCCGGGCCGAGGCGGTCGTGGTGATAAACTCGGTTGCCGGTATCCGCCCCGCACACCGCCTCGACGATCGCAGCCTGGCGATCCCCGACGAGGCCAGGGGCTGGCAGCGACTCTGGGACGAATTGTTCGAATGCGAAGACTGATCATCGGGATCGGCCTGGCCATGGTGCTGGGCGCCGGCGCGACGGCCTGGCTGCTGCTCGACTGGCAGCAGTTTCGCCAGCGGCCGCTCACCCAGGCCGGCGAGGTCAATCTCTGGCTCGACAGCGGAACGAGCTTCCAGGGCATGGTCCGGCAACTCGAGTCGCTCGGTGTCACGCGGCTCGACTGGCGCTGGCGCCTCCTGGGCCGTGTCGAATCTCCCGTCCTGCAGGCCGGCGAATACCGTATCGAACCGGGCACTTCCGTCATGGGCCTGATCGAGGCCGTAGAGGCCGGACGGGTGCGCAAGCATCGCTTCACGATCGTCGAGGGCTGGACAGTGAAGGAGTTGCGCGACGCGCTCACCGTGGACACGCGCCTGCGCAAGGTCGCGGCGGACTACAGCGCGGACCGGCTCATGCAGCAGCTCGGGTGCCCGGGCTGCGAAGCCGAGGGCCGTTTTCTTCCCGAAACGTATTTTTTCGTTCGCGGCTCGAGCGACCTGGCCCTGCTGGAGCGCGCGTACACGGCAATGGAGGCTGCGCTGGACGAAGCCTGGTCGGAACGCGACGGCGGGCTGCCCCTGGACGACGCCTATGAGCTGCTGGTGCTCGCCTCCCTCATCGAGCGCGAGACGGGTCAGCCCGACGAGCGCACGCGGATCGCGGGTGTTTTCGTGAGGCGGCTCGAACGCGGCATGCGGCTGCAGACCGATCCGACGGTGATGTACGGCCTGGGTGAGGATTTCGACGGGCGGCTCCGGCGCGTTCACCTGCGCACCGACCATCCCTGGAACACCTATACCCGTCACGGCCTGCCGCCGACCCCCATCGCGCTTCCCGGCCGCGCTTCGCTGCGGGCCGCCGCTCATCCGGCCGCCGGGACGGCGCTTTATTTCGTCTCGAAGGGCGACGGCAGCCACCAGTTTTCCGACACCCTGGCGGAGCACAACGCCGCCGTCGACCGCTACATCCGGGGGCGACCTTGATGCGCGGGCGATTCATCACGCTCGAGGGCGGAGAGGGCGCCGGCAAGACGACGGCGATGCGAACCATCTCCGAGTGGCTGGCGAGCCGTGGCCGCGAGGCCGTCATCACGCGTGAGCCGGGCGGGACGCCCGCGGCCGAGCGCATCCGGGACCTCCTGCTAAACCCGGAAACGGGCCCGCTCACGCCGATGAGCGAACTGCTGCTGATGTTCGCCGCGCGGCAGGAGAACCTGGCAGGCATCATCCGGCCGGCCCTGTCGGCGGGAACCGATGTGGTCTGCGACCGCTTCACCGACGCCAGCCGTGCCTACCAGGGTGCCGGACGCCAACTGGGAGCGGCAGCGGTCGAGACCCTCGCCGACCTGGTTCATCCCGACCTGAAGCCCGACCTGACCCTGCTGCTCGACGTTCCGGTGGCGCTGGGCATGGAACGCATCCGCGGACGCGACGGCGGGCCCGACCGGATGGAACAGAACCGGCCGGAATTCCTCGAGCGGGTCCGGGAGGCCTACCTTCGCCAGGCCGAGCGCGAACCCGAGCGTTTCGTCGTCATCGACGCCGCCCGCCCGCTGCCGGACGTTTCGGCCGCCATCGAAAACGCATTGGAGGAGAAGTGGCGCTGATGCTGCCCTGGCTCGAAACCCACTGTAGAACGCTCCGCGACCGCATCGAGGGCCAGCGCCTGGGGCATGCGCCCCTGATCCACGGTCCGCGCGGCATCGGCAAGCGAGAACTGGGCGACTGGCTGGCCCGGCTGCTGTTGTGCAGTGAACCGGGAGAGCAGGGTGCTTGCGGCGCCTGCCAGAGCTGCCGGTATTTCGAAGGCGGAACGCATCCCGACCTGTTTATCGTCGAAGTGCCCGAAGACAAGCAGGGCATCGGCGTCGACCAGGTCCGCGGACTCATCGAGCGACTGCAGCTGACCGCGTCGCTCGGCAGCAACCGCGTCGGCATGATTCCGCAGGCGGATGCCATGAACCGCAACGCGGCCAACGCCCTGCTCAAGACCCTGGAAGAGCCGCCCCCGGGCGCCTGGCTGATCCTGCTCAGCGAACAGCCGGCCCGACTGCCCGCGACCATCCGCTCGCGTTGCCAGCAACTGCCCCTGCGCGCACCCGACCCTGAAACAACCGCGCCCTGGCTGGCCGAGGCTTGCCCGGACGCTGCTCAGGCGGATCGAGAAGCGGCGCTGCAGCTGAGCGCGGGCGCTCCGCTGGCGGCGCGCGACATGCTCGTCTCCGGCGGCCTGGAAACCGGGCTTTCCATCCTCGACGACCTGGTCGAAGGGCGGCCCCACGGCGAGGTGCTCGAGCGCTGGCAGGCCGACCCGGCCGCGACCTGGCAGTGGCTGGCGCGCTGGCTGACCGTCGTCACGGCGCGTGCCAGCGGTGCCGGCGGCTGGCAGCCTGCCGGCAAGCGCCTGCCCGAAGGGGTCGATCGCCGCGCGCTGGCGCGCCTGTGGCAGATGGCCCTCGACGGCCATCGCGAGGCCGAGCGCGGCGTGGTCCGCCAGGACCTGCTTCTCGGTCGTTGGCTGCTAGAATGGGAAGCGTCACAAACGGCGCGGAAGTGAGGCCATGGCCCAGAAAGGCATTCTGTCCTACAACATCGAGAACAAGCAGGAGCTCTACGGCGCCTACATGCCGTTTCTGATCAACGGCGGGCTGTTCGTGCCCACGCGCAAACAGTTCCAGCTCGGCGACGAAGTGCTGATCCTGCTCGGCCTGATGGGCGAAGAGCGAATCGCCGTGCCCGGCAAGGTGGCATGGCTGACGCCGGCGGGCGGTCGCCACACCGCCAACAGCGGCGTCGGCGTTCAGTTTTCCGACAGCGCCGAGGGCCAGCAGGCCCAGAGCACGATCGTCTCGCTGCTGGCGGGCATGCTCGACAGCGACAAGCCGACGCGCACGATCTGAATCCAGGCTCCCCTTCCCACCGCCGGCGGGCGATCATCCATGTCGATATGGATGCCTTCTACGCCAGCGTAGAGCAGCGCGATCATCCCGAATTGCGTGGACGCCCCGTCATGGTCGGCGGCGGCAGCAGCCGCGGCGTGGTGGCGGCGGCCAGCTACGAGGCCCGGCAATACGGCGTGCGCTCGGCCATGCCCGGTGCACGGGCCAGGCGTCTGTGTCCTTCGGGTGTTTTCGTGGCCGCGCGCTTCGAGCGTTACCGGGAGGTCTCGAGTCAGGTCTTCGAGATATTCGCGGAGTTCAGTGATCGAATCGAGGGCCTGAGCCTCGACGAGGCCTTCATCGACGTGAGCGAACCCGTCCACGAACGGGGCGAATCCCTGCCCGAAATCGGCCGCCGGCTCAAGCGCCGCATCGCCGAATCCACCGGCCTGACGGCCTCGGTGGGCATGGCGCACAACAAGCTCCTGGCCAAGATCGCCTCCGACTACGACAAGCCCGACGGCCTGGTGCACATCCCGGCCGATCGTGTGCAGCGCTTTCTCGATCCGCTGCCGATCCGGCGACTGTGGGGAATCGGACCGCGCACCGCCGAACGCCTGCACGATGTCGGCGTATTCACCGTCGGCCAGTTGCGCCGGACCAGCCTGGACGTGCTTTCGGGGCTGTTCGGGGATCACGCCCTGGAACTCGTCGAGCGGGCGACCGGCATCGACGAGCGGGAAGTCAAGGTCGAACGCGTGCGCCGCTCGATCAGCCAGGAGACCACGTTTGCCGAAGACATCCACTCGATCGAGGCGCTGGTCGAGGTCATGGCCCGCCAGGCCGACAAGGTGGCCTCGCGGCTCGCCGACCGCAGCCTCTATGCCCGGACGGTCACGATCAAGCTGCGCTCGAGCGGATTCTCGACCATCACGCGCAGCCAGTCGCTGGGCGGGCATACCCGCAGCGCCGCGAAGATTCTCGCCGGCGCCCGGGAATTGCTGGAGGGCTGGGCCGGATGGCGCCGGCAATTCGCCGTGCGCCTGATCGGTGTGGGCGTATCCGGTTTGGCCGAGCGGCCGGACGAAACCGACCTGCTCGGTTGAGGGGCGGGGCCCCCGCGCCGGCGCTTAGTCCTCGGAGCTTCGCGCCTCCCCATAGAGGTCGCGAAGTTCGCGGCGGAGAATCTTGCCCACGTTGGTCTTGGGCAATTCGTCCACGAACTCGACGTACTTGGGCACCTTGTAGCCGGTCAGCTGTTCGCGGCAGAACTCGCGCAGTTCCTTGACCGTCAGCGAATCGTCCTTGCGGACCACGACCACCTTGACCACTTCGCCAGACTTTTCGTCCGGCGCGCCGATGGCGCCGACCTCGAGGACTTTCGGGTGGTCGGCCACGACATCCTCGACCTCGTTGGGATAGACGTTGAAGCCGGATACCAGGATCATGTCCTTCTTGCGGTCGACGATGTAGAAGTAACCCTTCTCGTCCATCTTCGCCATGTCGCCGGTGCGCAGCCAGCCGTCGTCGCCGAGCACCTTGGCGGTCTCTTCGGGCCGGTTCCAGTAACCCTGCATCACCTGCGGGCCGCGCACGCACAGCTCGCCGGTTTCGCCCACCGGCAGCGGATTGCCGTCCGGATCGATGACCCGGCATTCGGTCGAGGAAATCGGCAGCCCGATGGCGCCGTTGTACTCCTCGAGGTCCATGGGGTTGATGCAGGCCGCCGGCGAG
The DNA here is from genome assembly GCA_021767625.1 of Wenzhouxiangella sp. Classification (GTDB taxonomy): domain Bacteria; phylum Pseudomonadota; class Gammaproteobacteria; order Xanthomonadales; family Wenzhouxiangellaceae; genus Wenzhouxiangella. Next base: position 5,620 of record JAASTB010000002.1, on the reverse strand, counting down.
GTCTCGGTCAGGCCGTAGGCCTCGACCAGGGTCACGCCGGTCACCTTCTTCCAGCGCTCGGCAACCGATCGCTGCACGGCCATGCCGCCGCCCAGGGTCATCTTGAGACTCGAGAAGTCCAGGTCCTCGAAACCCGGTGTGTTGAGCAGGCCGTTGAACAGCGTGTTCACGCCCGTGATGGCCGTGAACTTCTCCTTGCCCAGCTCCTTGACGAAGCCGCTCATGTCGCGCGGATTGGTGATCAGTACGTTGCGACCGCCCAGTTTGACGAAGACCAGGCAGTTCGCCGTCAGCGCGAAGATGTGGTAGAGGGGCAGGGCGGTGATGATGGTTTCCTTGCCGATGTCCAGGCGCCCGCCCAGCCAGGCCGAGGCCTGCTGCATGTTCGCGACCATGTTGCCGTGGGTGAGCACGGCGCCCTTCGACACGCCGGTGGTGCCGCCGGTGTACTGGAGGAAAGCGATGTCTTCATGACCGAGCTCGACCGGCAGGAAGCGTTCGTCCGCGCCTTCGCGGAGCACCGCGTTGAACGGCCGTGCATTGGGCAGGTTGTAGGCCGGCACCATCTTCTTGACGTAGCGCACGACGAAGTTGGTCAGCGCGCCCTTGAGGCCGCCGAGCATGTCGCCCATACGCGTGAGAATCACGTGCTCGACCGGCACGTCGTCGATGACCGCCTCGAGCACGCTGGCGAAGTTGTCCATGATGACGATCGCCTTGGCGCCGGAGTCGTTGAGCTGGTGCTTGAGTTCCCGCGCGGTGTAGAGCGGATTGGTGTTGACAACCGCCAGGCCGGCCCGCAGGGCGCCGAACACCGCAATCGGGTACTGCAGCACGTTGGGCATCATGATCGCGATCCGGTCGCCCTTCTCCAGACCCATGGCCTGCAAGCGTGCGGCAAAGGCCGCGCTGTGCCGGTCCACCTGGCCGAAAGTCAGCTCGGCGCCGAAGTTGACGTACGCAACCTTGTCGCGGAACTCGTTGCAGCTCTTGTCGATGACATCGACGACCGAGTCGAACTCGTCCATGTCGATTTCGGCTTGCACCCCTTCCGGATACTCGTTGAGCCAGGGCTTGTCGCTCATGGGATCTCCCTTCCAATCCGTTCCGTTGCAATATCATCAAGGGCTAAAGCTTGGCACAGGTCGCATCGCGAGACAAGCTTACCCCGGCCCCCGTGAGAGCGGCCATTTGCCCCTTTCACGAGGGGCGTTTATTATCGCCGGGAAGTCACCTCGGGCGACCGTCCCATGGGCGAACAGAACGTCGAACAGACCGCCGACGAGCAGACGCGCCGGGCCTTCATGAAGGCCTTGCTCGACGAAGTCCGCGCGCTCGAGGACATGCTCGATGCCGGCATGATCGAGTCGGGCATCCGGCGCATCGGCGCCGAACAGGAAATGTTCCTGGTCGACCAGGCCTCCCGGCCGGCGCTGACGGCCATGCAGATCCTCGAAACGATCGATGATCCGCGCTTCACGCACGAGCTCGGCCTGTTCAATATGGAGGCCAACCTCTCGCCGCTGGAGCTGGGCGGGGATTGCCTGCGCCAGCTCGAGAACGAAGCCGACGAGGTCGTGGGCATTGCCCGCGAGAAGGCTTCGAAAGTCGGCAGCCGCATCGCCCTGGTCGGCATCCTCCCCACGCTCACGCGCGAGCATCTGTCGCTCGAAGCGATGGTCCCGACCGCGCGCTACTTCGCCCTCAACGAAGCGTTGCTGCGCCTGAGGGGCAGCAACTTCAATTTCGCCATCAAGGGCATCGACCAGCTCAACATCAATCACGACAACCTGATGCTGGAGGCCTGCAACACGAGCTTCCAGGTGCACTTCCAGGTTGGTGCGGAGGAATTCGCCCACCTCTACAACATCGCCCAGGCGGTCACCGGTCCGCTGCTGGCCAGTTGCGTGAATTCGCCCATCCTGCTGGGCAAGCGGCTGTGGCATGAGACCCGCATCGCCGTTTTCGAGCACTCCATCGATGCGCGCTCGGAGGCGCACGCCGCCCGCGGGCACAAGCCGCGGGTGCATTTCGGGGATCACTGGATCGACGAGTCGGTCATCGAGATCTTCAAGGAGGACATCGCCCGCTTTCGCGTCGTGCTGACCACGGAATTCGAGAAGGACCCCATCGGCATGGTGGCGCGCGGCGAGGTGCCGCGCCTGCGGGCCCTGTGCCTGCACAACGGCACGGTCTACCGCTGGAACCGCGCCTGTTACGGCATCTCCGACAACGGCAAGCCACACCTGCGCATCGAGAACCGGGTGATTCCGTCCGGGCCGACCGTGCTGGACGAAGTCGCCAACGCGGCTTTCTTCTTCGGCATGATGTCGCGCCTTTCCCACTCGGTCGACGACATCCGCGAGCACCTCAACTTCAGCGACGTCAAGAGCAACTTCCTCGCCGCCGCCCGCGAGGGGCTGCGGGCACAGCAGGTGTGGTTCGACAATCGTCAGGTCACCGCGCAGGAGCTGATCCTGGACGAGCTGCTGCCCATGGCCCGCGAGGGCCTGTTCGAGGCGGGGATCGACGAGGGCGACATCGACCGCTACCTGGGCGTGATCCGGGGGCGGGTCGAAAACCGACGCACCGGCGCGCGCTGGCAGCTCGAGTCGCTGGAGAGCATGCGCGAGGAGGGTAACGAGCACGAACGCCTCAGAGCGCTCGTGTCTTCCATGGTCGAGCTGTCCGAAAGCGGCAAGCCGGTGTCGGAGTGGGAACTGGCCGGGTTCTGCGATCAGCAGGACTGGCGCGACAGTTACCGCCACGTCGGGCAGTTCATGGCCACCGACCTGTTCACCGTGCGCCCCGACGACATCGTCGATTTCGCCGCCAGCCTGATGGAGTGGCGCCATGTCCGTCACGTGCCGGTCGAAGACGACTCGGGTCAGTTGCTCGGCCTGGTTTCCCACCGTCAGCTCCTGCGCCTGATCGCGAGGGGTAATCGCAGCGACGAGGGCGTGACCGTACGCGACATCATGCGGCCCGATCCGATCACGGTGACGCCGGAGACGACCACGGTCGAAGCCATCCGCCTGATGCGCGACAACCGCCTCAGCAGCCTGCCAGTGGTCGAGGACGGCAAGCTCGTCGGGCTGGTCACCGAGTACGACCTGATCGTGGTCGCCAGCCGCCTGCTCGAGTCCTATTTGAGCGAGGACCAGCTCAAGTGAGCCGCCTGCGCGGTGTCGCCCCGGCGCTTTTGTCCATCATGATGCTGGCGGCCTGCGGAGAGCGTCCCCCTGCCGAGGAGCAGATCCGCAACCGGATTGAGGGCATGCAGGCCGACCTGGCCGAAGGCAATGCCCGGTCTTTCATGGCGCCGATCGCCGAAGATTTCACCGCCGCTACGCGCAGCCTGGACCGCCGCGCGGCCGGCTTCCTGCTGCGCCGGGAAATACTCGCTCACGATAAGATCAAGGCGCGCCTGGTCGATATCGAAGTGGCGCTGCAGGGCGAAGAACGGGCGACCGCCACCATGCACGCCGTCGTCACCGGCGGAACGGGACTGATCCCCGATACCGGAGGCTGGTACCGGCTCACCACCGGCTGGCGCCTGGACGACGGCGAATGGATGCTCATCTCGGCCCGCTGGGAGACCGTTGCCGGGCGAGGCTAGGACAAGAAAATGCCGGCGCAAGGCCGGCACTCTCTTTGCTGAATTGTCGCCGCTTCGTCAGAGGACGTAGACGAAGACGAACAGGCCCAGCCAGACCACGTCGACGAAGTGCCAGTACCAGGCCACTGCTTCCCAGCCGAAGTGGTTCTTCTTGGAGAAGTGACCCGCCATGCAGCGCAGGGTAATGACGATCAGCATGATCGTGCCCAGCGTGACGTGCAGGCCGTGGAAGCCGGTCAGCATGAAGAAGGTCGACCCGTAGATTCCCGAGCCCAGCGTCAGACCGAGGTCCTGGTAGGCGTGAACGTATTCGGTTGCCTGGAAATACAGGAAGAGCACGCCCAGGGCCACCGTCGCCAGCATCCAGCCGATCAGCGCGCCGCGCTTGGCCTGCTTCAGTGCCCAGTGGGCCAGGGTGATGGTCAGGCCGGAGGTCAGCAGGATAAGCGTGTTGAACAGCGGCAGACCGAAAGCCGGAATGGTTTCGAAGCCTCCGCCGAGCTGGCCGGGGCCGGCGGTCGGCCAGGCCGAGTCGAACTGGGGAAACAGCAGCTCGTTGGTCATCGCGCCCGTGCCTTCGCCGCCCAGCCAGGGCACGGCGAACATGCGGGCATAGAACAGGGCGCCGAAGAAGGCCGCGAAGAACATGACTTCAGAGAAGATGAACCAGATCATTCCCTGCCGGAAGGAGCCGTCCACTGCCTCGTTGTACAGGCCCTTCTGGGATTCGCGGATGACGTCGGAAAACCAGCCGAAGATCATCACCAGGACGATCGCGGATCCGGCGAGAGTGAACCAGGGCCCGAATGCCGCCTGGTTGAGCCAGCTGGCCGCGCCGATCATCATCACGAACAGGCCGATCGATCCGACGATGGGCCACTTGGCCGTGTGGGGTACGTAGTAGTGTCCTTGTGCCATGGTTGTTCCCTGATTCAGTTTCTTTTGTCGCTGGCCCGTGCGCCAGCTCCGTCGTTGCTCAGGCTGCGTTGAGCACGCCCTTCATGATGAAGCCCAGATAGATGAGCAGCACCACCCCGGCAAGGACGAGCGCCGTGCGGATGGCACGGCGCCGTCTGGCCCTGTGTTGCTCATTGCCGTCGCCCAAGGCCCGGCTCTCCTCAAACGAGCCGGTCGGCATGGGCGGTCACGCTGTCGTCGACCTTCGGCGGCGTGTCGAAGGTGTGCAGCGGGGCCGGCGAGGGTACCGTCCACTCCAGACCGCGGGCGCCTTCCCAGACCTGGCCGGTGGCGCGTTCGCCGCCGCGGGCCGCCTGCCAGACGATGTAGACGAAGATCAGCTGGGCGAGGCCGAAGGCGAAGCCGCCGATCGACGAGATCATGTTGAACTCGGCGAACTGCACGGCGTAGTCGGGAATGCGTCGCGGCATGCCCGCCAGGCCCAGGTAGTGCTGCGGGAAGAACAGCACGTTGACCGAGATCGTCGAAGCCCAGAAATGGATCTTGCCGAGCTTCTCGTTGTACATGTAGCCGGTCCACTTGGGCAGCCAGTAGTAGACGCCGGCCATGATCGCGAAAACCGCGCCGGTGACCAGCACGTAGTGGAAGTGCGCCACCACGAAGTAGGTGTCGTGGTACTGGAAGTCGGCCGGCACGATGGCCAGCATCAGGCCCGAGAAGCCGCCGATGGTGAACAGCACGATGAAGCCCAGGGCGAACAGCATGGGTGTTTCGAAGGTCATCGAGCCCCGCCACATGGTGGAGACCCAGTTGAACACCTTCACGCCGGTCGGAACCGCAATCACCATCGTGGCGTACATGAAGAAGATGTTGCCGCCCAGCGGCATGCCCACGGTGAACATGTGGTGCGCCCAGACGATGAACGACAGGAAGGCGATCGAGGCCGTCGCGTACACCATCGAGGTGTAGCCGAACAGGGGCTTGCGCGAGAAGGTCGGCAGGATCTCCGAGACGATGCCGAAGGCCGGCAGGATCATGATGTAGACCTCGGGATGCCCGAAGAACCAGAAGATGTGCTGGTAC
>JAASTB010000047.1 GCA_021767625.1 Wenzhouxiangella sp. | reverse complement strand
CAGCGACGGCCTTCGTCGTCGAGCACGCCGCCGACCCGTTCCAGGTAGAGCCCGGCCACGGTCTCGTCGCTGACCACCAGTACCCGGCCGTCGAGGTGACGCTGCCAGATGCTGGGCATGGCCAGCAGGCCCTGGCCGACATAAACGGGGTAGGTGCCGCCGGCGGCTTGAACCTGGGTGACTTTCATGAGGCCTGTGCCTGCTCGACATGATCCCGGATTCGTCTGGCCACGTTCGCCGCCATGGCCGGTGGCGAAATATTGGAGGAGCGCACGACCAGGTCGGCGCAATCCAGGTAGATCGGGTCGCGCTGTTCGGCCAGCTCTGCCAGCCGTTGCCGGCGGTCGGGTGCCTGAAGCAGCGGGCGCTGCTTGTCGCGCTCGAGCCGCTTGAGTTGCTGGTCCACGCTGGTTTGCAGGTAGACGACCAGGCCGCGCTCGGTCAGCATGCGGCGGTTCTCGGCGCTGAGCACGCTGCCGCCGCCGGTGGCCAGCACCAGGCCGTCGCGCTGGCTCAGCTCGTCGAGCAGCGCGGATTCGCGCTGGCGGAATCCGGATTCCCCTTCGATGTCGAAGATGACCGCCACCTCGACGCCGCAACGCGCCTGCAGTTCGAGGTCCAGGTCGAGAAAATCCATGCCCAGTCGGCGCGCGAGTTGACGGCCCACGGTGGTCTTCCCCGAACCCATGGGGCCGATGAGAAAAACACGTTCCGGCAGTGCCTTTTCGGCTTGTCCGTTCATGCCGTGCGCGAGCCGCCGCTGTGCCGTGCGGCGATGATCGGGTCGTGCCAACGACTGTTCATTCAATGCGGCAAAGGCCAGGATAAACCGGTGGTCAATGCTATCACGCCGGGGGTGTCGCAGCCCCTCCGCCGTCACCGCCATCGCGCCGTCGTCGCGACGGTTTGGTACCATGAGCGATCTCCGCAACAAAGTGGTCGGAACGGATCATGCTGCGCTTCTCGATTCTCTTCGTCGTCCTGCTTTTCGGCCTGTTCACGGTCGAGGTGCTCCAGCCCGTACAACAGAATGTGGTCCTGCCGTTCACGGCGGGCATCGCCAAGGTCAGCGTGTTCCTGATCGAGCTGTTCGACAACGGCGTCATGTCCTCGGGCAAGGTCATCCAGGACATCAAGTCGGGGTTCGCGGTCAGCATCGAACCGGGCTGCAACGGCGTCGAAGCGCTGATCATCCTGTTCGCGGCCATCTTCGCTTTCCCGGCTTCCTTCAAGCACAAGCTCGTCGGTTTCGCCATCGGCTTCGTGGCCATCCAGGCGCTGAACCTGGTGCGCATCATCAGCCTGTTCTATCTCGGCCAGTGGAACATGACCTGGTTCGAGTGGTTCCACCTCTACCTGTGGCAGGCGCTCATCATTCTCGACGCCCTGGTCGTCTGGCTGATCTGGCTGCGCAAGCTGCCGCCGCGATCTTCCGGAGGCGGTGACGACGACGGCGGTGGGCCGCCACCGGAGCCGGCCACCACGTGAAGCGCCTGCTGATCGCCGGCTGTGGTGACCTGGGCGTCCGGCTCGCCGATCGACTGGCCGGCGATACCTGGCAGGTGCATGGCCTGCGCAGGAACGTCGAAGCCCTGCCTGAAGGGATCATTCCCGTACGCGCCGACCTGAGCGACCCTGCCAGCCTGGCCCGGCTGGACGCCGACTGGGATGCCGTCGTCTACCAGGCCACGCCCGACGCCTACGACGAGGCCGGTTACCGGTCCGCGTATCTCGAGGGCCTGGCCAAGCTGTTCGACCGCATCCGCACGCGCCGCCTCTTGTTCGTGTCCAGCACCGCGGTCTACGGCCAGGAATCGGGTGAGTGGGTCGACGAGGAAAGCGTCACCGAACCGACGCGGTTCAATGGCCGGGTGCTGATCGAGGCTGAAGCGCTCGCTCGACGATCGGCGCCGGAGTCGGTGGTAGTGCGATTCGCGGGCATCTACGGCCCGGGCCGCGACTACCTGCCGCGCAAGGTCACCGCCGGCGAGGCGCGCTGCCGGGAGCAGCCGCCGCAGTGGACCAACCGCATTCATTCAGAAGATTGCGCGGGCGTGCTCGAACACCTGCTCCTGCTCGACGGCCCCGCGTCGCTGTACTGCGCCAGCGACGGACAGCCGGCGCCGCGCTGCGAAGTGCTGGACTGGCTGGCCGGCCAGCTGCAGGCGCCCACGCCCCCTCGCGAGCAATCGACAGGCGGCCAGGGCAAGCGCGTGTCCAATGCCCGGCTGCTGGCCTCCGGCTACCGGCTGATCCACCCCGACTACCGCTCCGGCTACCAGGAGATGTTGCAATGACCCGATTCGTTTCCATGACCGACGCGATGGTTGAGCGCTTCCGCGACGGCTTCAAGCGCGCCGAGGACGGCGGCATTCCCGAGCCCACCGCCATGACCCTGGCCACCGTCGACGACAAGGGTCGACCGGCCGCGCGTACCGTGCTGCTCAAGGACATGGACGCCCATGGCTTCGTGTTCTACACCAACCTGGGCTCTCGCAAGGGCCGCCACCTGGGGGAGCATCCCGATGTGTCGCTGGTCTTCTGGTGGCGCGAGAACGCTGAACAGGTGCTCGTCGACGGCCGCGCCGAGCCGGTCGGCGAGGACGAGGCGGACGCGTACTTCGCCAGCAGGCCCCGCGGCAGCCAGATCGGCGCCTGGGCCTCGCAGCAATCGCGCCCGATGGAAAGCCGTGAGGAATTCCTCGCGCGCGTCGCCGAATTCGAGAAGAAGTTCGAGGGTCGGGACGTGCCCCGGCCCGGGCACTGGTCCGGATTTCGCGTCCAGCCGCGCCGCGTCGAGTTCTGGTACGGGCGCGAATTTCGCCTGCACGAGCGCATCTGTTTCGACCTGGTCGACGGCGCCTGGCGGGAATCCCTGCTGTATCCGTAGAATCGGGCAGTCGGCGCCCGAGTGGAGACCGCCATGCCGCCAAACAGGCTCGGGGAGTTGCGATGCGGATCGGACTTCCACGAGAGCGAAGACGAGGCCGGCCACAGACCCGCGCCCACCGTCGTCGTCCCGGTGTTCGACGGCTGGCCGACGGTCCGTGCCTGCATCGACTCCCTGCTGGACACGCTTCCCGACCATGTTCCCGTCCGCATCATCGATGACGCCAGCAGTGATGCCAGGGTCATCGACTGGCTCGACACCCTCGAGGCGCGATTCCCCGACCGGCTGAATCTGGTCCGCAATCCGGCCAACCAGGGCTACCTGGCGAGCGTGAACGACGCACTGGCCGCGATCGACGGCGACGTGGTGATCGCCAACGCGGACACGCGGTTCACCCGCGGCTGGCTGGAGGCCCTGGCCGCCGTGGTATCCGACCCGGCCGTCGCCGTCGCCTGCCCGATCTCGAACAACGCCACCATTCTCAGCGTTCCCGAGCTGGAAGGAGCGCGCGATGACGACCTGGCCGAATTGCGCCGGACCTTTCACTCGAAATGGTTCGAGCTGCCCACGGCGGTGGGTTTCTGCATGTATATCAAGCGCGAAACCATCGAGCGCTACGGCGGCTTCGACCCCTTCTACGATCCGGGCTACGGCGAGGAGTGCGACTACTCGATGCGCCTGCGTCGCGACGGGCTCCGGATCGCCGCCGTGCCCGCCTCGGTGGTCTTCCACGAAGGCTCGCGCAGCTTCGGCAAGCGCGCCGGTGAGCTACGGGAAGCGCACGACAAGCTCCTGTCGCTGCGCTGGCCGGCCTATCACCGCGAGGTGCTGGCGTTCTCGCAGAACAACCCGGTCCGGGTCATCCGCGAATTCCTCCGGGCCGCCGCGGCCGGTGACGGAACCCGGGTCCTGCACGTCCTCCACGAGCTGGACTATCTCGGCGGCATCGAACTGTTCACCAAGGAGCTGCTGACGCGGTTTTCGCCGCACTCCGAGCACGTGGTGCTCTGCCCGGGCCGGGTCGACGACCCCTGGGCGGACCTGGCCGAGTCGCGGCTGCCGCACAACGTCCGGGTCATCCGTTTCGACACCCGGCGCTATCGGCACGGCGACATCGCCATGGGCATACCGGCCGGACGGAATCACCCCGACCTCGACCAGCTCTTCTGTCGCGTGCTGGCCGGCGGGCGGTTCAGTTGCGTGCACTTCCACACCCTGGTCAGGCTGGGCACGCTCGCCTGGCCGGCGATCTGCCGCGGGCTGGGCGTGCCCTACTTTCTGTCGCTGCACGAGTTCTTCCATCTCTGCCACGACTACAACATGGTCCTGGGACCCGGTGACAACCGTTCCTGCGGCAAGACCGTCTGCCACGAGAAGGACCCCGACTGCCTGGGGTGCCTGGGGCCGCGGGCCATGCGGCTGGCCGAACCGCTGCCCCGCTACATCGCCCAGCGGCGGCGCGCCTGGCGCGAGATCCTGCACGGCGCCGAACGCCTGTTCACCAACGGCCCCCTCGTTTCGCGCAGCGTCACCGAAGCCTACGGTCAGGACCTGGGCGCCTCGATCAGCGAGTTCGAGCCCTATTTCTACCGCCGGCGCCCGGTCGTCGAATCGGTGGTCAAGTCGCCCGACAAGCCGCTGCACGTGGCTTTCCTGGGCGCCTTTTCGCCCCGCAAGGGGGGCGAAGTCTTCCTCGCCGCCCACCGCCTGCTGGCGGGCCGGCCGATCCGTTGGTCGGTCATCGGCAACCTCGACGACCGCCTGAAGCCGGCGCTCGGCGACGTCGCGATCGTTGTCACCGGCCCCTACGAGACCTCGCAGCTCGACCAGTTGCTCTCCGACGTGGACCTGGTCGTGCAGGCCGCCATCTGGCCCGAGACGTTCAGCATCACGACCAGCGAGGCCTGGGAGCGCGGCCGGCCGGTCATCGCCCCGGCAATCGGCGCCTTCGAGTACCGCATCCGACACGGCGAGAACGGCTGGCTGTACCCGGCGGGCGATGCCCGGGCCCTGGCCGGGATGATCGAGTACCTGGCCGGTCGACGCGGCCGCCAAGAGCTGGCCGAGGTGTCGCAGCACCTCCACCAGGTCGCCCGACGCGACAATCCGATCGCCGGCGAACTCGAGGCCCTGTACGCCCGCCTCCCGCGGCGCTGCGTGCTGTCGGCGCTGGCCGAGCGGGGCTGTGGCGTCCGCGAACTGGCCGCGCCGTATGCTGCCCGCACCGAGATGCGGCGGTGGCTGGAGCAGCCGATGTGCCTGGAAGGCGACGACGACTGGGCCGACCCGGGCGAACTGACCTGCCTGGTGGCCCGCGATGACGGCGATCATGCCGCAGGACTGAAGGCATCCATCGACCGTCACGCACCCTCCGGCCGCCTGGTGACGGTCTCACAGCTCGACGGCCTGCCCCGCGACGCCACCGTGCTCGTGCTCCAGGACGAGACCGAACTGACCGCCAATGCCGGCAACTGGATCGCCTGGTGGCGCGCATCGGGCCGGCCCCTTGCCACCTGCAACTACCTGCTGCACGACGCCGATGGCGAGCCCTACAGCCCCGTCTTCCGCGGGCCGGGAGACGCAACCTTCCCCGCCCGCTGCCCGCGTCGCTGGGCCGGGCTGGTCGGCCGGGCGTCGCGGATCGGCGAGCTGCTCGCCCGTTTCCCGGGCGGCGAAGTGTTCGACGCGCGTCTCGACCGGCTGGTGCCCGGCGGCGAGCTGGCGCACTACGACGGCTGCGCCCTGTCGATGCTCGACCGGCGCTGGTCGGCGCTGTGGAAGGCGGATCTCGCCGACGCCCGCGGCGAGCCGGCAGGCGCGCGGGCCGCCGACGGGTCGGCGCCGTGCCTGGGTGTCGTCGTCCAGGGCGGCACGGGCCCGGCAACCCGCCGGCTGTTGGCCGACCTGTTTGCCCAGAAGGGCGTGGAGATTTCCGGTGTGGGGGTGCTGCTGCCGCCCGCCGGTGAGCTTCCCCGGGACCATCCCTGGCCCGATCGCGTGCGCGCGCGTGATTGGGATCCGGCCGATCCGGCCGAAGCCGTCAACCGGGCCGTTCGCGCGCTTCCGCCGTCGGAAGCGATCGTTTTCGTCGGCGACAACGTCCGGCTCGAGCGGCCCGATGTGCTGCACGCCCTGCTCGACGACATGCGGCGCCACGGCCTTTCGGCAATCAGCCCGCTGGTTCCCTCCGACCGGCGCGGCGCCCGGGTGCTGGCCCGTCGGGCCGGCTGCGGCGCCCGCGGCTTGCCGGCCTACGGCCCGCCGGCCGCAACGCCCTTCGATGTGCCGGGCGTGCCGCTGGCCGCGGACTTCCTCGACGACGACCTGTTCGTGGTCGATCGCGATGCCTGGCGCAGCATGGGCGGCATGCCCTCGCTCGGGACGCTCTTCTACCGGGCCGTGGTGTTCAGCGAGCGGCTCCGCTCGGCCGGGTATTCGCTGGCGCGAAGCACGCAGTTCGTGCGCAAGGCGGCCTTGCCGTCCACCGCGCTGACGGCCGATCCCGGCCGGCAGTCGGTCGAGCGCGAGGAAGTGCTCCGGGCAATGACGCGGTCGCGCGCGCCTTCGACCTGGTCGCGGTCGACCAGCCTGGCCCCGCCTTACGGCCTGGAGTACCGCAAGCATGCCTTCAAGGGCGGCGGCCGCCTGCCGCGGCTGCTGGCTTATGCCCACGACGTCTGGGCGAGTGGCTTCTATCGGGTACGCGCCCCCGCCGCGGCGCTGGCGGCCGCCAACCGGATGTCGTGCCACTTCCTCCCCGAGCAGCGCGAGCGCCGCACACCGAACGCCGTGGAGATCGCCCGGTCCGGCGCGTCAGCGCTGCTGCTGCACAGTTTTCTCCACGACGAGCAGCTGGCGAGACTGGCCGACTATCGCCGGATGCTGTCGATTCCCATCGTCTTCAGCCTCGACGATTGGCTGATGGCGCTGCCCGACTACAACCCGTTCGCCCGCTCCAACTATCCCGACATGGCCCGGCGGGTGCGGCACGCCCTCGCCCACTGCGATCGCCTGGTCGTGCCCACGGCGACCCTGGCCGACTACTACGCCGAGTACGTCGACGATGTCCGGGTCGTGCCCAACAGGATGTCGCGATCGATGTTGGCCCCCCGCGCGCCGGCCCGGCGCGATGGAACGATCCGGGTCGGCTGGGCCGGCGCGCCGCAGCACGCCGGTGACCTCGACTGGCTCGCCGACGTCGTGCGGGCGACATCCGACCGCTGCCGGTGGGTGTTCTTCGGCCAGAAGCCGGCCGGCCTGTCCGACCGGGACTGCGAATACCACGAAGCGGTGCCGCTGAAGGACTACTTCGAAAAGCTCGGCCGGCTCGAACTCGACCTGGCCGTGGCGCCGCTGGTCGACAACGCCTTCAATCGCGGCAAGAGCCCCCTCAAGCTGCTCGAGTTCGCCTCGCTGGGGCTGCCCGTGGTTTGTTCGGACTGCACGGCCTACCGCGAGGCGCCGGCGCTTGCGCTCGAAAACGACCCGGGCCAATGGATCGACGCCCTGCGGCGACTGGCCGACGACGCCGACGAGCGGGATGCACTCGCCGGCCGGCTGCGCCAATGGCTGGAATCGCGCCACATCCTGGAAGACCACCTCGACGAGTGGATCGAGGTGCTGTCGCCGGGCGGCTACGTTCAGTAGCCCAGCCGTGCCGCCAGGTGCGCGGCGGCGGCCCGCGATTCGCGCAGTTCCTGCCGGGTGCGTTCGAGCGCGACATCGACGTCCTGCAGGCGCCGGATCTGTTCTTCGTAGTGGGCGAACAGCGCCCCGTTGACGTCGTTGAACGCATGCCACCCGGGCAGCGGCGCGTTGCGCACGCTGTCGGCATCGTGACCGCAGACGGCGATCAGGTAGACGGGCTGTTCCGACGAGGCGCCCTCGACGCGCTGGCCCGAGGCATCGGCGTAGGTCGCGGCCGCCGCCGGGTCGCCGTCGCGGCCGATCTCGTCGATCACCGACATCAGCTCGAACCGTTGCCCGAAGACGCGCACGGCGCCGAAGCGCTCGGCCAGCAGGTCGCGAAACTCCGCGGCGTTGAGCTCCCGGACGTGGTGCTCGTTGTGTTTTACACCGCCGGGGCTGTAGACGTCCCGGTCCGGTGTCGAGATCACGGCCAGGCCCTTCGGGCCGATCACGCGGGCGATTTCGGAGAGCATGCGCTCGTGTTCGGCCAGGTGTTCGAGGGTCTCGAAGGAGACGAGCAGGTCGACGCTGTCGTCGGCCAGGGGCAGGGCGCGTGCGTCGCCCTGGAGGAATTGGAGTCCGTCCCGTCCGTACTTTTTCCAGGCGGCCCCGACGGCGTTCGCGTCGGCGTCGATGCCGATCGCCTGCCGGGCAGCCCGGGCCATCAGGTCGCTGCCGTACCCTTCGCCGCTGGCGACATCGACGACCACGCCGCCCTCCGCGAGCCGGGCCGCCCAGTGGTAGCGGTGCCAGTGCTCGTACCAGATGTGGTGGCTGTAGGACGGATCGAAGCGCTCCGGCGAGACGTCTTCCGGGGCTGTCTCGGGCGACGGTTCCATCGCCCTAGTCGTAGAAGTCGTCCCGCGAGAAACGATAGGAGCTGAGCTCGTCCGAATCCGAGATGCAGTAAAGGTGCGCCGAGGCGCTGCACACGGCCGTGCCCCCGAAAATCATCCGCAGGTCGGCGTAGTTGGCCACACCCGTCGAGGTGGATTCCCCGGAGGCACCGATGGTCCAGTCGCCGCAGTTGTCGGCCAGCGTCAGGCCCTGGGTGTCCATTCCCGTCCACACGGGTGTGTGGCTGGTGATGGCGGTACCGGTCTGGTCGAGCGTGATACCGCTATGGATGTCATCGCCGGGCTCGAAGAAATCACCGAAGCTGTCGACGATCTTGGCGTGGTCGAGGCGGTAGAGCTGATTGGCGAAGTCGAACCGCCCGTAGATCGAATTCGAGTCGGAAACCAGCGCCTTGTAGGCGTCGGCGTTGGCCAGACCGCCCGATGCGGCCAGGGTCTGGCAGATCTCGTCGGCGGCCTCGATACCCGACAGTCCGAGATCACCGGGTGTCGTGTCACCCGGCAGGGCCCAGTCGGCGAAACGGGCCGGGCCGTCGATGCTGGTGACGAAGGCGCGGCGCTCGGACAGCACGTAAGGCGGGGCCGGCGGCGTGCCGAATCCCGAGGTGGCGGTCGACAGGCAGGTCAGGCGACCGGTCGCCGAACACCCCTGCTGGCCGTCGTCGGTCCAGTTGAAGGCCGTGCTCGCCGTGTCGCCGAACAGCGCGGAGCCCGAGGAGCTGCTGGTCCAGTCGTTGCAATTGAATGCGGATCCCGTTCCGTCGGGCCGGGTGCCCGTCCAGGTCCGCTGGGGAAACAGGAAGGGCGCGCCGTTGGCCTGCTGGTCGACGGCGTGGTAGATCTCGCCGTTGTCGATGATGCTGCTCAGCTCGCCCCCGAACAGCTGATCGTCCCTGAGCACCCACGGCCCCGCATAGTCGGGCAGTCCGCCGCTGGCGCCGCAGTCGTCGTCCTTGGTGCCGTACAGGCCGTGCGCGCGGCAGTACGCGTCGTTCTGGTTGTCCGACATCCAAGCCACGTAGCTTTCGTGGTTGGGCAGGCCGGCGCCGCTGGCTTCGAGCTGGCAGATGTAGTCGGCCGCGTCGCGCCCGACAAGTCCGGCGCCGCTGGCCGCCGACCATTCCTCGATGGCGCCCATGCCCGACGCGCTGGAGGTGAAGATGTAGTGGGGGTAGGCGCCGAGCGGCGGCGGCAGGGCCGAGCCGTTCGTGACCGGATCGTTGTCGAACTTCTCGCCGGGCCGGCCGGTGAAGGCGGCGCCATCGTCGGTACGCTGGTCCAGTTCCCTGGCCAGCGCGTCGTTGGCCTGCAGGACCAGGCCCATGACCCCCATGGCAGTCAGCGTCTTCTTCATTTCTCCCTCACCGGGCGCGAACGCCAGCGTTGGTCAGCGCTTCCAGCATAGCCCCGTGCCGACCTTCCCGACAAGGGGCGAGCGGCCGGATCATCGGATCGCCGGCCTTCCGGGCCGACTCACCGTCCCTTCCTTCTCCTTTCGGTCTCCCGTTCGATCCACTGTTCGCTCAGGCCCTTCCAGGGATCCTCGTCGAGGGAGTTCGGCTTGTACATGCCGGCGGCCTGGCGCTGGCGCTGGGCTTCGTAGAGGATCAGGGCGGTGGCGACCGATACGTTGAGGCTCTGGGTCATGCCCGCCATGGGGATGACGATCTCGCCGTCGCACTCGGCCAGCGCCTCGTCGCTGACGCCGAACTTTTCGGTGCCCATCACGAAGGCGGTCGGCTGGGTGTAGTCGGGCTGGCGGAAATCGACCGCCTTGTCGGAGAAGTGCGCGGCGTAGAGCGAAAAGCCCTTCGCCCTGAGCGAACGCAGGCCCTCGACGGCATCGTGGTGGCGGTGCAGCTTGACCCAGCGCTGCGCGCCCTGCGCGGTGTGATTGAGCGGCGGGATTCCGCCGGTGGGCGGCACGGCGTGCGCTTCGAGCACGCCCACCGCATCGCAGGTACGCAGGATGGCGGCGACGTTGTGGGCCTTGTGCACGCGCTCGAGGAAGACGGTCAGGTCGGGATGCCGGCCGGCGGCCACCTGCTCGATGCGGGCCTTGCGTTCGGGTGTCATGGCGAT
>JAASTB010000407.1 GCA_021767625.1 Wenzhouxiangella sp. | reverse complement strand
CCTTGGGCATGGGCTTGAGCATGATGTCTTCGACCACGCGGTCTTCCGAAATGCCGTGCGTCTTCGCCTGGTCGGCGATCTGCTTTTCCACCAGCGGGGTCTTCACGTAGGTCGGGCAGACCGTGTTGATGGTGATGTCCGTGTCGGCGGTCTCAAGCGCCAGCACCTTGGAGAAACCGGTCAGGCCGTGTTTGGCTGCCACGTAGGCGCTCTTGAATGGGCTGGCCACCAGGGAGTGGATCGAGCCGATGTTGACGATGCGCCCGAAGCCGCGCTCGCGCATGCCCGGCAGCAGGGCCCGGGTCAGGCGCGCCGTCCCGGTCAGCATGACCTGGACGAGCTGGTCCCATTTTTCCATGGGAAAGTCCTCGAGGCGGGCAACGTGCTGCAGGCCGGCGTTGTTGACCAGCACGTCGACGCCGCCGTCGAGTTCCGAGACCAGCCTGTCGACGTCGGCGTCGCTGGTGACGTCCAGGGCATGGGCGCTTGCCGTACCGCCGGCCGCGGTAATCGCTGCGGCGGTGGCCTCGGCCGCCGAGCCGTCGAGGTCGGTCGCGAGAATGGTATGGCCGGCCTTGGCCAGGTCGGCTGCAATGCCGGCGCCGATGCCGCTGCCGGCGCCGGTGATCAGGATGCGCAGGGGGCGATCGTTCATGTTCGCGTCGAACTCCGGATGGGGTGGATTGGCCAGGATCGAAAGCCTAGCAGAGCGGCGGGGCCGCGGCTGCTGTACCAAAGTCCATTGGGTGCGCGCGCACGCGCCCTGCTAAAGTGGCGCTCCCGAATTCTCCCGACAGACTTCCTTCAGAGAGCCGACGATGCAATCGAAACTGACTGTCCTTTTGCTTGCGATTCCGTTGCTGGTGGCGTGCAGCCCCGGCGACGAGCCGGCGGGTGGCGGCGAAGCCGCTCCAGACCTGGAAATCCGCGTCACCGAACACCGCGACGGCGATGACCTGTTGACCGCCGGGCTCGGCCTGGACGGGCTGGCCGGCAACGCGCCGCAGCCGGCCGACCCGGAAGCGCCTACGGCGGCGGAATTGCGCCGCATGGCCATCCACAAGTCCTGGACCGGCATCCAGAGCTTCACGCCCGCCGGCGGTCTCGGCGGTCTGCTCGACGAGCTGCCGACCGTGCCCGGGCGCGAGTTCCAGGCCTTTGTGACCGTCGCCGACGCGAATCACCCGGTGCGCGTGCTGCTCCAGCTCCCCGACGCCTTCGATTCCGAAGCGCCCTGCCTGGTCGTGGCACCCGCCTCCGGCTCGCGCGGCGTCTACGGCGCCATCGCCCTGGCTGGGCCTTGGGCCTTGCCCGCCGGCTGCGCCGTGGTCTACACCGACAAGGGGGCCGGCACCGATTTCTTCGACTACGCCACCGAAACCGGCGTGCGCCTCGACGGCAGCCGGGTCGCCCGCGGCGATGCTTCGCTGGGCTTCGAGCCCGGCGCGATGCCGACACAGGACGAGGAGGACGAAGGCCCGGCACCGGACCCGGACACCGTCGCGCTGCCGCACGCCCACTCCGGCGACAATCCCGAAGCCGACTGGGGGAGACACGTCCTGGCCGCCGCGCGCTTCGGTCTCCGGACCCTTTCGGCCGAACTCGAAGCCGACTTGACGGCGGGCAACACGCGCGTGATCGCCGCCGGCCTTTCCAACGGCGGGGGTGCGGTGCTTCGCGCAGCCGAAATCGACGAGGAAGGCCTGCTCGACGCCGTGGTCGCGGTCTCGCCCAACGTCACCGCGCCCGGTGCGCCGCCGCTCTACGACTATGCCACGGCCGCCGCCCTCTACCAGCCCTGCATGCTGGCCGACCTGGAGAAGGTCGGCGGGATGCCCCTGGGCAATCCGATGCTGGCGGCAATGGGTGAGGTTCGCTGCGCCTCGCTGGAGCGCGCCGGGCTGCTCGAAGAGGGCAATGCGCAGGCGGCCCGGGCGCGCCTGAACGAACTGGGCTTCGAGGATCCCGCCCTGGACCAGGCGGCGGTGAACGTGGTGCTCGGCCTGTGGCGCACGGTCGGCGCCAGTTACGCCTCGGCCTACCTGCGGCGCGGGCCCTTCGACATGCCCTGCGGTTTCGCCTACAGCGCGCCGGAAGCGACCGCTGCCCAGCGGCAGGCCTGGTGGGCCCTGCATTCCGGGGTCGGGGCGGGTGAGGGCATCGTTCTCACCGACTCGCTGGGTGACGGCCAGGATGCCCAGCTGCCCGCCTTGCGCTGCCTGCGGTCCCTGTGGGCCGGCAAGGGAAGTGAGACGAGGCAGCTGCACGAAGCCGTCGAGGCCACGCGAGCGACCGCCCGGCTGCCCGGCGACGCGCCCGTCCTCGTGATCCACGGTAGCGACGACGGGCTCGTGCCCGCGGCATTCAGCAGTCGCCCCTGGGTCGAGCAGGCGCGCGCCAACGGCGGCAACGTAACTTACTGGGAAGTGGCGGATGCCCAGCACTTCGACGTGCTGCTCGGCGCGCCGGGTGTGGCGGGGCGTTACGTCCCGCTGCTTCCCTAT
>JAASTB010000406.1 GCA_021767625.1 Wenzhouxiangella sp. | reverse complement strand
CGTGATCGATCACCACCGAAATCACGCCCCAGAAGTCGCCCCCGTTGCGCTCATAGACGGGCACACGGCCGATCATGGCGCGGCCGCCCTGAACCAGGTCGACGGGCCCGTTGATCACGATATCGCCTGCGTCGATGGCAGCCTGGATCGAACGGTACTGTTCCGGGTTCGTGCGATAGTCGAAGCCGAGCGCGGCCTCGTTGCCTTCGCGCGGAAAAATATAGCGGACCACCATGTCGGGCGCGGCGGCAATGTGCTGCGTATGCAAATCGGCCGTGAGCAGTTCGGACACGAGTCGTTCGAAACGCCGCGGGTCGACATCGGGATTGAGCGCGATTTCGGCGCGCAGGGTCCGAACGCTGATCAGGTTGGCGTCGAGCTGCCCTTCGACCCGGGCCCGGTAGGTCGACAGCTCCTGCAGGGCCAGAAAGCGCTGCAGGTCGGCATCGCGCTGCTGCTCACCGTGGATGACCCGGGTCAGCATCAATTGCCCGCCGATGAACACCGCCAGGGCGGCGAGCAGGCTCAGTCCCGCACGCACGCGAACTGTCCGGCGTGGTGGCTAATCAATGGCTCCATCCAGGGCGAATCCCCGCTTCTTGCTCAAGATCCCTCGACAGGTCAGAGTAAAGCGAGGGCGGTCTTTCGGCAAGCCGGACTCCTGCGCCCGCGCTGGTGTAGACTTGAGCTTTTGGGGAACGCCAACCATGACGATCGCCTTCTGGTGCGTACTCATTGCCGGTCTGATGCCGATTGTCTTCGCGGGCATCGCCAAGGCGGGCGACAAGTCGTTCAACAATCGTCGGCCGAGAGACTGGTACGAATCGGTCACCGGCTACCGCAAGCGGGCCTGGTGGGCCCAGCAGAACTCGCACGAGGCCTTTCCGCTGTTTGCCGCTGCCGTGCTGGTCGCCCACTTCGCCGGCGCCGCCCAGAACACGATCGACGCGCTGGCCATCGCCTTCATCGCCTTCCGGATCGCCTACGGCATTTGCTACCTCGCCGACATTCACCTCGTCCGCTCACTCATGTGGACGGGAGGAATGGTGTGCTGCATCTGGCTGTTCGTGGCGGGCGCCTGACGCCGGGCGGGCCATTGACGCCTCGCGGGCCGCGCTCTAGGCTATGCGCCTGACCCGCCAGCTCTCGTAAAGAATCGCAGGGAAACGACCCATGAGCCTCAGAATCACTCTCGACTTTTCCGAAAAGGATCTCGCACGCTTCCGCGACATGGCCAAGAAGGCCATGGACACCACGCGCGACCAACAACCCAAGCAGATCATCGCCGGCGCGCGCAAGCTGATCGAGGAAGCCTCGGGGCGGGGCAAGAGCAGCGAATTCGTTCGCGGCCGCCTCGACATGCTGCGGCTGCTCATCGACATGCTCGAAGACGAGGGCTGGGGCATGCAGGAAGTCGGCCGCCAGCGCGTGCTGGCCGCACTGGCCTACTTCAACGACCCGCACGACCTGATCCCCGACAACATTCCGGGCCTGGGCTTCCTCGACGACGCGATCATGATCGAGCTGATGACCCGCGAGCTCAAGCCGGAAATCGAGGCCTACCAGGATTTCGTCAAGTACCGGGAAGCCGAAGCCCAGCGCCGCGGCATGAAGCCCGAAGAACTCAACCGCAGCGATTTCCTCAAGTCCCGCGAACAGGCCCTGCTGTCGCGCATGCGGCGCCGTCGCCGGCGCGTTCGCGGCGGTGGTGGCGGCGGCAAGTCGCCCTTTTCACTGTTCTGAAGGCGCCCTGTACATCTCGACGTGCGGAATGCCGTCCTCGGGATAGGGCTCGCTGACCGTCTCGAATCCGAGCTCGGAATAGAATCGCTCCAGGTACTGCTGGGCGGAAATCCGCAACGCGCGGCGCGGAAATTCCCGCGTCGCCGTATCGATGCTGCGGCGCATCAGCTCCCGGCCCAGGCCGGTGCCGCGCGCGGCCTGCGCGGTCAGCACCCGGCCGATGGACGGTTCGGCGAAACGCTTGCCCGGCGGCAGCACCCGCGCGTAGGCCAGCACGGTCTCGCCCGACCAGGCGCTCACGTGCAAGCCGCAGTCGTCGAGCCCATCGAGATCCTGGTAGGGACAGTCCTGCTCGACCACGAACACCGCCACGCGGGCGGCGAGGATGGCATAGAGCCGATCGAGCGAGAGTTCTTCGTAGCGCTCCACGCGCCAGTCAAGAGGGCCGGTCTTCGCCACTTCGGGATACCCCGCCATGAATGAAAGCGTGCATCATATCCGGCTGCTGGCCGGACTGGAAATCCAGCCCGGCGAAAGCGCCGGCAGAACCCTTGATCGGCACCGGGCCGAACAGCTGGCCGGCCATCTCGCCGCCGACCTGCAGCGGGTTGTCCCTTCGGTCGACAGTTGCATGCTGGTGCTCGGCGCGGGCCTGTTCGAGCCCTTCGAGCTGATGCGCCCCGGCTTTCCGGCCTGGTGTGCGCTGGAAGACCTGGCCGAATCGACGCTGCGCGAGCGCGGATTCGAACCGCGCATCCTGGCAATCGGCTCGCAT
>JAASTB010000405.1 GCA_021767625.1 Wenzhouxiangella sp. | reverse complement strand
TATCGCTTCTCGTACCAGTCGGCGGCAATCGCGAACCAGTCCGGCGATTCGCTTTCCAGGGCCCGCGTGATTTCGGCGCGGTCGAGACCGCGCTCGGACAACTCGGCCCGGATGCGCATCGGCCCGTAGGCCCGGGCCACGCGCTGGCGCACAAAACTCTCGGCAAAGCGCTCCTCGGACTGGAGGTTCTCGTCGGCCAGCTCGTCGATAACGAGCTCGACGTCGCAGTCAGCCCAACCACGCTGCTTCAGCTTTCGAGACAACTCCAGCCGGGAATGCTCGCGCCGCGCCAGCAGGCGCAGCGCGGCTTCGCGTATTTCGGCCGGATTGGCGTCATCCGTTTCGGTCAAGCCGACACCCCGATCAGCCCGCCTTGGATTCGGCTTCTTCCTCGGTGGCCTGGGTGGCTGCGTCCATCGACTTGGGCAGGAGCTTTTCGCGCAGCTGGCGCTCGATGTCGGCGGCCATGTCCGGGTTGTCCTTGAGGAACTGGCGTACGTTGTCCTTACCCTGACCGATCCGGTCGTCGCCGTAGCTGTACCAGGCGCCGGACTTCTTGACCAGGCCGTGCTCGACGCCGAGCTCGATCAACTCGCCTTCGCGCGAGATGCCCTCGCCGTAGAGGATCTCGAAAACCGCCTGCCTGAACGGAGGCGCCATCTTGTTCTTGACTACCTTCACGCGCGTCTCGTTGCCGACCGCTTCGTCGCCGCGCTTGATCGCGCCGATCCGGCGAATGTCGAGGCGCACGGACGAGTAGAACTTCAGCGCGTTGCCGCCGGTGGTAGTTTCGGGGCTGCCGAACATCACGCCGATCTTCATGCGGATCTGGTTGATGAAGATGACCAGGCAGTTGGTGCGCTTGATATTGGCGGTGAGCTTGCGCAGGGCCTGGCTCATCAGCCTCGCCTGCAGGCCAACATGGGAGTCGCCCATCTCGCCTTCGATCTCGGCCTTGGGCGTGAGCGCTGCGACCGAGTCGACCACCACGATATCCACTGCGCCGGAGCGCACCAGCATGTCGGCGATTTCCAGAGCCTGTTCACCCGTATCGGGCTGCGAGACCAGCAGGTCGTCGACGTTCACGCCGAGCTTTTCGGCGTAGCTGGGGTCGAGCGCGTGTTCGGCGTCGACGAATGCCGCCGTGCCGCCGGCCTTCTGGGCCTCGGCGACGGCGTGCAGGGTCAGCGTGGTCTTGCCCGAGGATTCCGGGCCGTAGATTTCGCACACGCGACCGCGCGGCAGGCCGCCCACGCCAAGGGCAACGTCCAGCGCCAGGGAACCGGTCGAGACGACCGGTACGTCCTTGCGCCCGGCATCGTCGCCCATGCGCATGATCGCGCCCTTGCCGTACTGCTTCTCGATCTGGCCCAACGCCGCGGCCAGTGCTCTCTTGCGATTGTCGTCCACGATATAAGTCCTCTTGCTCGATTCGTTCGGTTGCTGCCGCGATCAGCCCGGATTATCTCACAGCGCCGTCGCGATCCAAGACGGATCCCCAGGATCACCGGCTTTTCCTACAAGCGCTCGCGGCTGCCTCTTACACGCAGTATAGGGAGGCCATTCTCAAATCCCGAGAACCAGCGAGCGGGCAAGCCCACAAGCGGGTAATATTCAGCCTGGTTCCGACGCCACCGGCCCCATGACCCCAATCGATTCAGCACGATTCCGCAATCTGACGATAGGCGCCATCGCGCTTCTGCCCGCCGTTTTGCTCCTCGCGGCCTGCAACGGCGACGGGTACGACCCGGGCCTGGTCCGCGCCCCCGACTTTGCCGGCGAATCCGGTCGCCTGGCCCGCCCCTGGCAGTTTGCCCATCACGCCAGCAGCGACTCCTACACCCTGACGCTGCGCGACGGCATCGCGGCGATCGAGCGAGTCGGCCACGAGCCCTGGGCCCGCTTGTCCCAGGAAATCGACAAAGAAGCGCTATCGACGATAGCCGGTAGTCGGGTGGCGTTTTCCGTGGATATCCGCGCGCACCTGGACGACTCTGGATACGGCCGGCCCATCGAGCCCACCGGCCTGATGGTGCGGGTGTGGCAGGAAGCGGGCGGCGGCGCCACCCTGTTCAACGCCATGGTCGGATCGTCCAGGAGCAAGATCGAGCGCCTGGAGCTGGCCGCCGATGCCCGGATTCCGGAGTGGCAGCGCCATGTCCTCGAGGTCCAGCTGCCGCAGGACGTCTCGCGCCTCGAGGTCTCGGCCATACTCTCCACCGGCGGCAGGCTCGAACTTCGCAACCCTTCGCTTCGGGCGGTGGAGAACTAGTTCCGCAACGCCCAGCGGCCGAGCACGCGGTAGGGCGCGCCGGGCAGCGATTCGACGAGCACGAAATCCACGACCGGCCAGACCAGCGGATCGGGATCCGGCATCCGGGGCCGCCGCAGCACCTGGCGGAACAGGGTCACGTGCGGACGGAACGGGCGCTCGTCGAGGCGAACGCCAAGGTCGACCATGCGCCGCCACAGCGCGCCCTGCAGTTTTTCCAGCGCCTCCGGCGCATCGCCGCCCAGC
>JAASTB010000404.1 GCA_021767625.1 Wenzhouxiangella sp. | reverse complement strand
GCCTCGCCCAGGGTCAAGTCCTGGTCGCCGGGAAACTGAACCGATCCGGAGAAGTTGCCCACGCTGAAGTAGGTGATCAGGCCGCTGCCGGCATACTGGGTCCACAGGTTGAGGTAGCCCAGTTCGGACCCCGGATTGTCGCCGTCGATGACGACGGTGGCGCGGGTCGGTGAGACGCCCACGACATCGACCACGACAGCGTTCGGAAATTGCGGCCGGAGGACGTCGTTGAAGAACGAGACCAGCCCGGGCTGGTCGAAGCCCCCCGAGAACCTGGCCTGGATTTCCGCCAGGCTCGTCGTTTCGGAAGCCGCCAGCTCGTCGATTACCCACTGGAGCCGGTCGGACAGTCCGTAGTCCGGCCAGTCGATCGTGCCGCCCGAATTGGGAAAGAGCGGCTGTATGACTTCGGTGAAGGTCGACGCGAAGACGCGATCGCCCCCTTCGCCGCAGTCGGCCGGCGTCGAAACGATCAGGAAAAGCGCGAAGAGAATCGGCAGGCCGGCGAGCCGGCCTGCGCTGGAAGAGCCTGAGAAGGACTGCATGCTGTGGACTCCGGATTTCGGGAATGGCCTGCCCAAGCAAGCGCATTCCCGCCCGGAATCCTGTCATGCAATCACGGTCGGGCCGCGCGAACGAGATTCAGGCCGGTGAGCAGGAGCATGATCGTCAGCAGAGTCAGGGCCCAGCGGCCGTTGACCGGGACCGCGATCGGCTCCGGCGTCCCCGCCGGTTCGGCCAGCGCGCCCTGGGCAATCCAGTCGCGGATGAGGGCGCGCTGCTGGAGGTCGGTGCCGGGCATGCGAAAGCCGGGGCCGCCGGGTGAATCGCAGCTCACGGCCAGAAACAGCGCGCTGCTGTCCGGATTGCCCGGTTCCACGCGCAATCGGTTCTGGTTGGTGTTGCTGATCACGCCCACCAGGTTGTCGTAGGATTCGCCGGCCCTCAGGTCGAGCCCGGCCGGGCCGTTGGCGCCATGGCAGCCGGCGCAGGTGCTGTCGAAGATCGGCTGGATCTGGGACTGGAAATCGACCATGGGCGTTTCGGCGATGCCGCTGAGGTCGTCGCATCCACTGGCACCGACGCCCGCACGGGAGGGGGCGCTCAGGACCACGAGGCAGGCCGCCGCCGCGGCGACGAAGAGTCTCTGGAAATTCGACATGATGTATCCCCGGGGGAGCAGTAAGCTTGGGGACAATGCTACCCGATGCTTCATGAGCGCGTGAACCCGGACGGGGCCGACGAACCCACCAGCAGGGGCTCCGGTTCCAGGGTAAGCCCGAATCGGCGCTCGACCGACCCGGTGATCGCCGAGACCAGCTCCAGCAGTTCAGCGCCCGTCGCGCCGCCGTGATTGACCAGCACCAGCGCGTGATGGGGATAGACACCGACTCGGCCCAGCGACCGGCCTTTCCAGCCCAGGCTCTCGATCATCCAGGCAGCCGCCAGTTTGCGGCGCCCGTCGGGCAAGTGCCAGCAGGGCAGTGCCGGATGCTCTGCGAGCAGGGCAGCGGCGGTGTTGCCGTCGACGACCGGGTTCTTGAAGAAGCTGCCCGCGTTGGCCAGGCGCGCCGGGTCCGGCAGGCGGTGACGACGCAGGCGCATGACGGCCGCCGCAAGCTGGCGCGGATCGGGTGCGTCGGTGCCCCGGTGCTCGAGTTCGGCCGCAAGGCTGGAGTAGTCGGCCCTTGGCAAGAAGTGCCTCGAGAGCCTCAGGGTGACCTCGCAGATGATGAAGCGTCCGCGGTCTGCGGACTTGAAGCGGCTGTCCCGGTAGTCGAAGCGGCACTCCTCGCGGGAGAGCGTGACCATTTCCCCGCTATGGCGGTCGAGCGCCAGCAGTGACTCGAGCACGTCGGCCAGCTCCACGCCGTAGGCGCCGATATTCTGCATCGGGGCCGCGCCCACGGAGCCCGGGATCATGATCAGGTTCTCGATTCCGTAGAGCCCTTCGTCCAGGCAGCGCCGCACCAGCGCATGCCAGTTCTCGCCGGCGGCTGCGGTCACCAGGACATCCCGCCCGGCCGCTTTCATCCGAACGCCGCGCATCCGGTTCAATACGATCCGCCCGGGAAAGTCGGCGACGAAGAGGGTGTTGGAGCCGCCGCCGATGATCAATTCCGGCGTCGCCGGAGCAGGCAGCTCGGCCAATTGAGCGGGCGATTCGATGCGGGCCAGCTCGGCGGCACGGGCGGGCAGCCGGAACGTGCTCAGGTCCGAGAGGTCGGCGTCATGCGTGATTTCAGGCGCCTTCCGGGCTGCCATCGGGGTTCCAGGCGCGGATGCATTCGCGGATCAGGGCCGGGCCACGGTAGATAAAGCCCGTGTAGACCTGGACCAGGTTGGCGCCGGCGCGCTGCTTGTCGGCCGCGTCCGATCCGCGGGTGATGCCGCCCAGGCCGATGATGGGGAAATCCGGTCCGAGCGCGCGACGTGCGTGACGAAGAACCTGGTCGGCTTGCGGCTTGAGCGGCGCACCGCTGAGGCCGCCGACCTCGTTGGCGTGCGCGTGCCCGTTGACCG
>JAASTB010000403.1 GCA_021767625.1 Wenzhouxiangella sp. | reverse complement strand
GCTTATCCCTCTTGACGGATGACGACCCCATTCTATTCCGTCGAAGGGCACGATGAACGGCGCGGCCAACAAGCCGCGACTATCCACCCGTTGCGCCGAATGTCTCCCGGACCGGGAACATGCTGGACAGGTGGGCGGCTGGAGAGCGCCCAAGAGGCATGGTCAGAAGCCGGCCTTGACGCCTTCCGCGTCTCTCGCCCACGAATCGAATTCGCGCTCGAGGACCTGGATATCCACCGGCAGTCCAGACTCGACTCCGGACGTGGCCAGCCAGGCTTCGAAATCAGCCCCGCGGCGCATCTCCGTCGCGATTTTGGCAAGAACGCGCTCGTCGCCGGTTTGCTGCATGAGGTAGTCGGTAAAGCCGCGAGTCTGGCTATAGAAGGCTCGCGCCAGCTCGAGGCGCTCGGCCGGCAGCGAGGCCGATACCACCGCGGCACCGCCGGCCTCGGCCTGGGCACGGGCCCGGTCGACCAATGCCTGGAAGTCGCCCCCGGCGAACACCGGGTGTTCCATGCGCAGGTATTCCTCGAGGGGAATTGTCCGGCCGGATCGCGCCAGTTCGCGGAAGGCCTGTCGGCGCGCTTCGGTCATGCCTGCACTCTCGGCCACCACGGCGGCGGCTTCGTCGAGCCAGTCGGGCGCGTCACCGCCGTACTGTTCACCGCGCCCGGCCGAAGACGGCCAGACGGCGTGCATGAACAGCAGGTGTGCAATTTCGTGGCGTATGGCCTTCGGTTCGAGCGACGACGCTTTCGCCGCACCGGCCTCGACCATTTGCGCGAGGGCGCGTTGGACCAGCGCCTCGACCTGGGCAGGATCGG
Source organism: Wenzhouxiangella sp. (assembly GCA_021767625.1). Taxonomy (GTDB): domain Bacteria; phylum Pseudomonadota; class Gammaproteobacteria; order Xanthomonadales; family Wenzhouxiangellaceae; genus Wenzhouxiangella. The sequence goes on along the minus strand of JAASTB010000403.1, from coordinate 1,703 downwards.
GCTCGCGGCCGCCGGACGCCAATTGCGCTCGCACCTGGGCCCGAATCGTCTCGGCCCTGGCGACGGCGGCCTCGTCGGCTTCTTCGAATCGCCAGGGCAGCACCCAGGCCGCCCCGGCTTCCTTCAGGGCCGGGGCATGGCGGGCGTGAACCACGTCGATGACCGCACCGCGCGGCGCAAGCACGCCGAAATGACGCTCGAAGGCACTCGTGGCCGCTTCCATTTCCTCGGCAACCTGCCGGGCCGAGCAATCGCCGGGCGCCAGGATCCAACCCAGCGAAGCCCGGTACCAGCGATCGGCGCCGAGAACCGCCACGGGAGGCGCCGTCTCGCCCCAGCCACGGAACAGGTCCGGATCGGCGCAGCCGCCGGAGGCCGCCGGCCGCACGACGGTCATCAGGAACACGATGACAGCCAGGCCGCAGAATCCCAGGTTTCTCGACACTTTTTCTTCCTTAGTTTTCGCGAATCGGAAACGCGCGCATTCACGCACCTGCCCTCAAGGACGCGCCAGGGCAGCAAAAGGTTGCAGGCCGGTATACTCTTCTTCCCCCTAATTCGAACCTCGCAGGCATGCTCCAGGCACTCAGGAACCGGTACGGCGGCGTCTTCGTTCCCGGCAAGGAATTGCCGGCCGGTCGCGGTGAATTCCGCGACGCGATGGCCGCCGCACTGGACGCCTGGACCCGCGAAGGGCTCAAGCTGGCCTGGCTGGAGATTCCGGCTCGCCGCGGCGAGCTGCTGCCCCACGCCCTGGACCTGGGGTTCAGGCTGCACCACAGCCGCGACGAAACCCTGATGCTGGTGCGGCGCCTGATCGACGGCGCCTACATTCCCGATGCCTGCACCCACAGCATCGGGGCCGGCGGGCTGGTGCTCTCCGAGGACCGCCAGATCCTGGTCGTGCTCGAGAAACGCGACCGGATCGATCGACCCGAGCACCTCAAGCTGCCGGGCGGCATGCTCGAGCGCGGCGAACACCTGGCCGACGGCGCCATCCGCGAAGTGTTCGAGGAAACCGGCATCCGCACGGAATTTCGCGGCCTGGTGGGCATGCGCCATCACCACCGCGGCCAGTTCGGCGCCTCCAACATCTACGCGGTGTGCCGGCTCAGTCCCCTGAACTTCGATATCCACCTCGACGGGGACGAGCTCGAGAAGGCACTGTGGATGCCGGTGGACGAATACCTCGCGCGTGAGGCCACCTCGCCGTTCAATCGCCGCGTGGTTCAGGCCGCGCTCGCGACCGCGCCGCTGCCGGACGAGACCCTGGATGCCTACATGGACGCGCCCGACAGCTACGAGGTTTTCATGGCGGACGCCGCCGGTATGGGCAAGCAAAAAGAAGAGAGGTAATGCATGCGATCAACACCCGATCTCTGTGACGACCACGCCGATGCTGTTCGCGTCGTCACCGGTCTGCACTGGCACTCCTACGGCGGACATGAACAGTTCGGCGGCCGGATCGCCACGGTCAAGTGCTTCGAGGACAACTCGCGCGTGAAAGAGACGCTGGCCACCGAAGGCGAGGGGCGAGTGCTCGTCGTCGACGGCGGCGGCTCGCTGCGCAACGCGCTCATCGGCGACATGATCGCCGCCAACGCTCGCGACAACGGCTGGTCCGGCGTCATCATCTTTGGGGCCTGCCGCGACGTGGACGTGCTGCGCGACATCAACTTCGGCGTGTTCGCCCTGGGCTGCGT
>JAASTB010000402.1 GCA_021767625.1 Wenzhouxiangella sp. | reverse complement strand
TCAGCCGAAAACCGGCGCAATCTGCTGCATGAGCAGGGTGGTCGAGGCGAGCAGGGCCACCAGTCCGACCAGCGCCAGCAAAATGGCAGCCCAACGCCCCTTGGAGGCATGGTCCTCGCCCGAGACGTCGAGATCGTGCCAGCGGTTGCTGATGGTCTCCAGGGGCTTCAGCAGGCTCGGACGTAAGAAGACGACCAGCCCGACCAGAAGGGTGAAAGCCTGGCCGAGTAACAGGGTCCAAAGCAGGATCGACGCGGAAGAACCGCCGTCGAGAACCGCTGACAGTTCCGCGCGGGTCAATTGCCACAGGCAGAAGGATCCGGCCGCAATCATCAGGAGGCCGAATATGCGGTGGTGACGATAGACCAGCCGTTCGATCCGCCACTGTCGGTCGAGCAGGCGAAGGGCCGCCGTGAGCCCGCCCCGACGCTCGTTGGGGTGTTCGACGCCGGCGAGAAGTGCCAGCGCGCCGGTCAACAGGGCGACGGCCAGCACGAAGAGGATGACGAGGACGGTGGAGACGAGAATGGCGGATGCGCTCATGCAGTCTTGACCCGGTTTCGGCCGCTGCTCTTGGCCGCGTAGAGCGCTTCGTCGGCGCGGGCGATGGTGCGGTGGATCCCTTCGCCGGGCTGGTGTTCGGCCAGGCCGATCGAGACCGTGCATTCGATGGGGCCGTCGCAGGTGGTGAAGGGCTGGTCGGCCATTGCCTTGCGCAGTCGCTCGGCGGGCAGCCCGGCCCCGGACAGGTCGGTGTCGGGCAGGATGGCCAGGAATTCCTCGCCGCCGAAACGGCCGATGTCGGCGACGGTGTCGTCCACGCGAACCAGCCAGTCCGCGCCCCGCAGCACGGAGGTGGCGCGTCGGGCGAACTCCGAGAGAACGTCGTCGCCGGCCTGGTGACCATGGTGATCGTTGACCTGCTTGAAGCGATCGAGGTCGAGCACCGCAATGCAGAATCCCGACCCGTCCCGGGAGGATTTCTGTGCGGCGGCTTCCAGCCGGGCGATCAGCCGCCGGCGATTCGGCAGCCCGGTGAGCTCGTCGTGTTCTGCCAGGTGACGCAGTCGCTCGGACACTTCATGCAGTTCCCGGTTGCGCCGGCTCAGCGCGCGTCGCAGGTTGGCCATGTAGCTGCCAAACCAGGCCAGCCAGACCATCAGGGTGGCGAAGCCGGCTAGTTCGAGAACGACCACCTGGGTGGAGGTCGTGATCTGCTGTGTCACGATGTCATGGGTCACGATCGCCGTGTAGCCGGTTACTGCCACCAGCGCCACCAGCATGAACTCTCGCTGCCGGAGCTGGAAGGCGCCGAAGAAGGCGGCCATGATGAACAGGGTCAGGAGAATCGTGCGGCCTTCGCCGGCCTTGGCGATGATCCACAGGCCGATGACGATGGCGAACAGTATGTGCGCCAGTGTCATGCTGGGATCCTTGAATCGCCGCGACCATCCGCTGCGCAAGGCCAGGTGGAAGAACAGCAGGCTGGCCAGAACGATGAGGACCAGAAGGCCCATTTCGATAAAGCCGACCTCGAGAATGCCGAGGGCCCAGGCGGCCCCGGTAAGCAGGATCGACACGAACCAGGCCAGGGTGGCCAGCTGCAGGCGCCGGAGACGAACCTGGCGACGCTCCGCCTCGCGGTTCGCAGCGTCGTGGCGCGGTCCGGCCGCCTGCTTCATGGGGTCTCCAGCGCTTCGGGAATATTGTCCTCGGGGTCGGGCCATTGCGGATTGTCCATCGCCTCCAGGGCGATGCCGCGCAGTGAATCGGCCTGCGCGTTATACCGTTCGTTGCCGTCATTATCAAGATAACGCAAGCGAACTTGCCATGACAGCTCCACCGGTCCTTCGCGCTTTGGTCCCGCCAGGTACTGCGGAAAGCGTACGCGATAGCGCAGCTGCCCGGAGGTGCGCTCGAAGTACCAGCTTCCGGGCGGAATGTCGGCCTCCTGCGCCGATTCGACTGCCCCGATGTAGCGCCCAGGCACCTGCGCAAGCAGGGGCATCGGATTGGTCCGGTCCAGTTCCGCGGCGCTGTCGAGGGAGTCCTTGACGATCCGCTCGGTCACTTCCAGGCCGAGCGCGGAACGCAGGGCGCCGACGGTGGTCGCGACATGGGTGGCCTCGGCGTCGCCGCGCAGCGGCAGCAGGCGCCAGGAGGCGATCAGGAACAGCAGCCCGACCAGGACGATGACGACGATCAGTTCGAACAGGGTGAAGCCGGACTGATCGCTGGAAGGCGTCGCGACCTTAGCCCAGCGCGGCACGACCGACATCCCACATCGGGAGGAAGACGCCCAGCGCCAGCACCAGGACCAGAATGGCCAAAAAGATCAGCAGGATCGGTTCGATGTAGGCGCTGAGGTTGTTCAGGTCGTAGTCCACCTCGCGCTCGTAGTACTCGGCGGTTTCGCTGAGCATGCTGTCGACGTCGCCGGTCTCTTCGCCAATGCCGAGCATCTGCAGGACAAGCGGTGAGAACAGGCCGGTCGCCGCCGCCGTTCGCGAGAGCGACTCGCCGCGTTC
>JAASTB010000401.1 GCA_021767625.1 Wenzhouxiangella sp. | reverse complement strand
GAGCAAGCGTCACGGCTCTTCGGTATCCAGCACCTCGTGCAATCCCCGGGCAATGAGTATTCGCAGAAAACACCCGATGGCAGCGAAGTGTTTCCCGCTGCGGGGCAGATCGGGCTGGAGTACGACTGTCCTCCGCTGGTCGCCCTTTCAGGCCGGCGGTACCTGGGCTGCCCGGCATTGGTCAGCACCTTCACCGAGTACACCAACGGCGTCCTGCCCGGTGAGGGCGGCACGCCCCAGCGCGCCAACTACGGCGCTTCCGGAGCGCCGGCCACGACCATGCGGATCTATCCGCCGGACGATTGATCGCCTATTTGTGACGAAACAGGGCCGAGATGTCCCGGCCCGTCTCGCCGGTATTTACCAGCGCTTGGTAATCGCCCAGGGCCTGCCGGAGCACGGCGGAGTCGAAGTCGGCTTCGCGGCAGAGGTGGTCGCAGATTTTCAGGTCCTTGAGCAGCAGCTTCGGGTCGAATCCCGTTTCGAAGGAATCGGCCAGCATGGTGCGGCCGCGCTTGTCTAGGAACCAGTTGCCGGCCGCGCCGCCGCCGAGCAGTTCGAGCATGGGTTCGCTGGGCAGTTCGAGGCGCTGCATCAGGGCCAGCGATTCGCAGACCGCTTCGGCGATACCGGCGACCATCAATTGGTTGACCGCCTTGGCGGACTGGCCGGCGCCGGAGGGGCCCAGGTGGTGCATGACGCGCGCGTAGCTGTCGATGACGGGGCGGACCTTTTCGATCGCCTCACGCTCACCGCCGGCCATGACGGCCAGTTGGCCGTTCTTCGCGCCTTCCACGCCGCCGGTCACCGGTGCGTCGACAAAGGCCACGTCCAGTTCGGCCAGGTCTTCGGCGAGTTCGCGTGCGGTGATCGGCGCGACCGTGGAATGGTCGATCACGACCTGGCCGGAGCGTAGTGCCTCGCGCATGGCCGCGACGACTTCGCGCAGGTCGTCGTCGGCGGAAACGCACAGGCAGATCACTTCGACCGATGCGGCCAGCGCGGCCGGCGAGTCCGCGGCCGCGACGCCGTCATGTTCGTCGGCGAAGCCCCGGGCCTTCTCGCCCGAGCGGTTCCACACGGCCGCCAGGTGCCCGTGGCGGTGAAGATGCCCGGCCATGGGCAGGCCCATGGCACCCAGTCCGATCCAGCCCGTTTTCATACTCGCCTACTCCAATGTTGTCGTGCCGCCCCGGCCGCACGATTCTTTACCTGAAACCTATTCTCCACCTTCAGCCCCCACACCCTGACGTCCCACCCAACCCCCGGAACCCAGAACCCCGAACCCGGAACCCCAAGAAATTCAGGTTTCCAGGTAGGTATAAGCCGACAGACCTTCAGCCAGCAACCGCTCCAACGCCTCGGCCTCTTCACGCGCCAACCCGGCGTTCGCCACGCGGGCGCGGCAGGCGGTCATCAGTTCGCGCGGATTGTAGCCGACCAGCTCCAGCAGCATGTCGGCTGAGTCGCCGGCGCGGGCGTTGTCGAGCCGGAAGCCGTCGTCGCCGAGGTGCACGTCGATGCTGTCGGTGTCGCCGAAGAGGTTGTGGATGTCGCCCAGGGTTTCCTGGTAGGCCCCGGCCATGAAGATGCCGAGCAGGTAGGTCTCGTCCGGCTTGATGCGGTGGACCGGCAGGGTCGGCTCGAGCAGGCCGCGGTCGACGTAGCGGTCGATGCGCCCGTCCGAATCGCAGGTCAGGTCCTCGAGCACGGCGCGTTCGGTCGGTTCCTCGTCGAGGCGGCTCAGCGGCAGGATGGGAAAGACCTGGTCGATCGCCCAGATGTCGGGCAGGGACTGGAAGATCGAGAGATTGATGAAGTACTTGGCCGAGAGCTGGTAGCGGATGCGCTCGCCCAGTTCGCGGTGGCGGCGGTGCTCGGGATCGAGCTGGGTCGAGAGTTGCTCGAGGATGGCGTTGTAGATCGGCTCGAGCCGGGCACGGTCGGACAGCGGCAGGTCGCCGTAGAGGAACAGGTTTCGGCCTTCCTCGAGCAGGTGCTCGGCTTCGAGAAAGCTCTCCTCGGGCTCGCGCTCGTCGGCCTGGGCCAGCACCTCGGACAGGCCGCGGATGACCGGCGGATCGTCCTCGCCGCTGCCGTCGGCATCGCGCGGCAGGGTTTCGGTCTCGGTGACGTTGGTCACCAGCACGGCGGGGTGCGCGGTCAGCGCGCGGCCGGACTCGGACAACAGGTCCGGCATGGCCAGGTCGTGCTCGCGGCAGAGCTCGGCGATGCCGCCGACGATGGCGTGGGCGTACTGCCCCACCGAGTAGTTCATCGAGCAGAAGCTGCGCGTGCCGCCGCCTTCGTAGTCCACGCCCAGGCCGCCGCCGATGTCGAGGCGCTGGATGGGGATATTGGCGCGCACCAGCTCCACGAAGTAGCGACCGGCCTCGCGCACGCCGCGCTGGATGTCGCGCAGGTTGGAGATCTGCGAGCCCATGTGGAAGTGCAGCAGGGTGAACCAGTGCAGGCAGCCGGCTTCGCGCATGGCTTCGGCCAGGGTCATGACCTGGCTGGCCGCCAGGCCGAACTT
>JAASTB010000400.1 GCA_021767625.1 Wenzhouxiangella sp. | reverse complement strand
CGGCCAGCCAACCCGAATGACCGACAGGAGATCGACATGACCTGCTTCATTCGCCGGCTGGGCGCTGCCCTGCTGCTCCCCGCCAGCTTCGCGGCCGCGGCCGCCGCCGATTCCGCCGACCTGGGGACGATGACCGTCACGGCCTCGAAGAGCGAACGGCCCGTCGCGGAAATCGCCGCAACCGTCACGGTGATCGACGACGAGGACATCGAACGCACGCTCACCGAGAGCATCCGCGACATGGTGCGCTACATTCCCGGCGTTACCGTGCCGTTCCAGGGCCAGCGCTTCGGCCTGGCCGGCTTCAATATCCGCGGACTGGGCGGCAACCGCGTCCAGGTGGCCATCGACGGCGTGCGCATTCCCGACGGCTTTGCCATCGGCGACTATTCCAACGCCTCGCGCAACTTCATCGACACCGATTCGCTCAAGCAGGTCGAAATCCTGCGCGGGCCGGCCTCGAGCCTGTTCGGCTCCAGCGCACTGGCCGGCGTCGTTGCCCTAACTACCAAGGACCCCGCCGACTGGCTCTCCGAGACGGGGAACGATGTCACCGTTCGCACGCGGGCGGGCTACTACAGCGCCGACGAAGGCTGGGTCGCTTCCGGCACCCTGGCCGCGCGCGGCGAACGACTGTCCGGCGCCATCCAATGGGTGGAGCGCAGCGGCAACGAACTCGACAACGCCGGCGAGATCGGCGGCACGGGGCCGACCCGCAGCAAACCGAACCCGCACGAATACGACGGCCGCAACATCCTGGCCAAGCTGCTGCTCGACGAAGGCAGCGACAATCAGTGGCGGCTGACCCTCGAGCACAACGAAACCGACAGCGAGACCGAGGTGCTCAACCTGGTGCGAACCCAGGACTACTCGTCGGTCTACGGCTTCCCCTACATCGTCGAAACCACCTCGCTCAGCGGCGATGACGGCACACGCCGCCGCCGCGTGAGCATCGACTACCAGGCGCGCCAACCCGGTTGGGCCGACCATTTTTCCTGGCAGGTCTACTACCAGGAGGCCCTGACCGAGCAAGAGACGTTCGAAAACCGCAACACGATCGTCTACGGCCAGCCGGCCCCCGTCTACCGCTTTCGCCAAGCCGAATTCGAGCAGGAGGTCGTGGGCACCGAAGCGACTGCGCGGTGGGTCTTCAACACCGGCCAGGTCGAACACGATCTCGTCGGCGGTTTCGAAGTATTCGAAACCCGGACCGAACAGCGCCGTGATGGCTTCGAGCGCAATCTTGCGGACGGCTCGACCAGCACGACCGTCGGCCCCGACGACTTCCCGGTGCGCGACTTCCCCAACAGCAGCTCGCTCGAAGCCGGTCTCTACCTCGAAGACCGGGTCGCCTTCGGCGAGCGATTCAAGCTGATTCCGGGCGTTCGAATCGACTACTACGACCTCGACCCGGAACTCGATCCGATCTTCGTCGGGGACAACCCGGGCTTCGAGCCGGTCGATATCGAAGAGACCAGCCTCACCCCGCGCCTGGGCGCCATCTACGCCCTGACCGACCAGCTCGACGTGTTCGCGCAGTACGCCCGCGGCTTCCGCTCCCCGCCCTACAACGACGTCAACGTGGGCTTCACCAACCTGCAGTTCGGCTACACCGCCATCCCGAATCCGGATCTCGAGCCGGAAGAATCCCGCGGTTGGGAACTGGGCCTGCGCGGACACGGCGGCTGGGGCCACTTCAGCCTCGCCGCCTACCGCAACGACTACGAAGACTTCATCGAGAGTTTCGTCAGCCTGGGCGTCGACCCCGAAACCGGCCTGCTGGTGTTCCAGTCGCAGAACCTCACCGACGTGCGCATCGAAGGCATCGAAGCCGCCGCCACGCTGAACTTGGGCAGCCTGACGCCGGCGCTGGACGACTTTCAGCTGCGCAGTTCAGCGTCCTGGTCGGACGGCGAGAATCTCTCCAGCGACGTGCCGCTCAACAGCATCGAGCCGCTCACCGGCGTGGTCGGCCTTCGCTGGCTGCCCACGGGCCTGCCCCTCGATATCGAGTTGGTCGCTACCGCCGTGGCAGGCAAGGACCACGTGGCCGACCCGGCCGACTTCCAGGCCCCGGGCTACGTTACCCTCGACCTGCTCGCCGGCTGGCAGATCACCGGCGCCAGCCACCTGCGCCTGGGCCTGTTCAACCTGACCGACCGCGAGTACTGGTCTTGGTCGACCGTGCGCGGCCGATCGGCGACTGACCCGGGCCTGGATCGCTACACCCAGCCCGGCTTCAACGCCGGCATCAGCCTGACATGGCAACTGTGACGATTCGCTTTGCCTGCGCCCCGGATCCCTCCGTCTGCCTGACTCTCCTCACCCTTCCGGGGCGCAGTCTTCTTTTCAACCTGCCAGGATGGACGACATCATGCGATACCTTCTGACCACCGCCACCGCCCTTTTCCTGCTGGCCGCTGTCGGGACCGCGGCCGCCTACGAGACCGGCGAAGAAGACCAGGCCATCGACTACCTCTTTGCCTGGCCCTTCATCGATACCGACGACATGGCGCCCCGCGGCGGCACCACGACCGG
>JAASTB010000046.1 GCA_021767625.1 Wenzhouxiangella sp. | reverse complement strand
GCCGGCGGTGGCTACGTCGACGGCCTGGGCGAGGGCTCGGCCATCATGGGCCTGCCCCTGCTGCTGGCCTCGCTGGGCCTGGTCTGCTCGATCGGCGCCATCCTGCTGGTGCGCGCTTCCTCGGGCCGCAGCCCGGAAGCGGCCCTGCGCACGGGCACGATTTCCGCGGCGGTCGGCTTCATCGTGCTGGCCTTCTTCCTGATCCGCTACCTGGGCATCGAGACCGGTGTCTGGTTCGCCGCGCTGATCGGTGCCGTCGGCGGCATCGTCATCGGCCTGTCGACGGAGTACTTCACCGCCGGCAAGCCGGTGCGCGACATCGCCCGTTCGGGTGAAACCGGTTCGGCCACGGTGATCATCGCCGGCCTGTCGACGGGCATGCGCTCGGTCGTCATTCCGGTGCTCGCCATCTGCGTGATGATCTTCGTCGCCAACGCCTCGGCCGATCTCTACGGCGTGGGCATCGCCGCGGTCGCCATGCTGGCCACCGTGGGCATGACCATGGCCATCGACGCCTACGGCCCCGTCGCCGACAACGCCGGCGGCATCGCCGAGATGGCCGGCCTGGGCGAGGAGACGCGCAAGATCACCGACTCGCTCGACGAGCTCGGCAACACGACGGCCGCCATCGGCAAGGGCTTCGCCATCGGTGCGGCCGCCATGGCCGCGCTGACCATCATCTCGGCCTACATCGCCGAGGTCAGCCACAACATGCCCGGGTTCGCGCTGGAAATTGCCGATCCCAACGTCCTCATCGGCATGTTCATCGGCGGCATCTTCCCGTTCCTGGTTGCGGCCATCACCATGACCGCCGTGGGCGACGCCGCCTTCGAGATGATCACCGAGATCCGTCGCCAGTTCCGCGAGATCCCGGGCCTGCTCGACGGCAAGGCCGAGCCGGACGCCCCGCGCTGCGTCGACATCGCCACCACCTCGGCGATCAAGCGCATGCTGCTGCCGGCCGCCCTGGCCGTGCTCGGCCCGGTCGTGATCGGCTTCGGCCTGGGCGCCGAAGCGCTGGGCGGCATGCTCGGCGGCGCCCTGCTGGGCTGCGTCCTGCTGGCCCTGACCATGGCCAACGCCGGCGGCGCCTGGGACAACGCCAAGAAGCACGTCGAGAAGGGCAACTTCGGCGGCAAGGGTTCGGAGTCGCACAAGGCCAACGTCGTGGGCGACACTGTGGGCGATCCGCTCAAGGACACCTCCGGCCCGTCGATGAACATTCTCATCAACGTCATGGCCATCGTCAGCCTGGTGATCGCACCGCTGCTGACGCACTGATCGCACATCTCAAATGTGCACTCGAGAGACGCGGCCACTGGCCGCGTTTCTTTTATCGGGCCAGCAGAATCAGCGTTTCGCTATGCGGTCACCCAGTCGGGGAGACGGTTCCAGACGGTCTTGAGTTCCTGCATGTGCTGACGGTAGCCGGGGCAGAGTTCGGACACGCGGGCCCAGAATCCCGGCGAATGGTCGGGATGCTCGAGGTGAACGAGTTCGTGGATCAGCACGTAGCGGCAGGCCTCCGGCGAGCAGAACAGGAGCTTGGCGTTAAGCGAGAGGTTGCCCTTCGACGAGCAACTGCCCCAGCGTGAGCGTTGGTTGCGGAAACTCAGCCGCTGAAACTCGAAACCGTGGGCATCGGCGAGCTGATCGATTCGGGGTGCCAGCGTGCTTCGTGCCCGCTGCTTGAGCCATTGCTGCAGTCGCCGGGCCGTGGCGTGAGCCGCTTCGTCCGCCGGCAGCCGAAGGTGATGCGCCTGGCTTTCAGTTTCGTCCGCTCCGTAGGTGACGCGCCAGCGCTCCGCGATCGCCGGCAGATCGATACCCGCCGGGCGCATGCCGGACAGGGCCGGATCACGACCCTCGCGAGTCCGTTCCAGGCGCGCCCGCACCCGGGCGATCCAGCCTTCCTGCGCCTTCACGAACCGGTCGATCTCTCCCTGCCGCAAGCGCTTCGGTGCCGTCACGACCAGCGACCCGTCGCGCTCGACGCGGAGTCTCAGGCGGCGGGCTCGGGGGTGGCGGAAGAGGCGGTAAGGCATCGGCGTCTGGTTTCAGGTTTCAGGGTTCAGGTTTCAGGAAAGAATAATTCCGGGTTCCGGGTTCCGGGTTCCGGGTTCCGGGTTCCGGCGACAGCTTAGCGTTTTTCGGCTCTTCGCTGCGTTCGGCTGGGATACCATGTGCGCCAACTCCAGCGGCGAACGCTCTCGACGAGCCGATCTTCCGGAACCCCGAACACCGAACACCGAACCCCTTCTTGTCGTGATCCAACTCTCCAACATCACCCTCCGCCATGGCCCCGAGCCGCTTCTCGAAGACGCGTCGGCCACGATCCATCCCGGTCACAAGGTCGGGCTGGTCGGGGCCAACGGCAGCGGCAAATCGAGTCTGTTCAGCCTGTTGCTCGGCGAGCTGTCGGTCGACCAGGGCGAGATGTCGGTGCCCGAGGACTGGACCATCGGCTACATGGCCCAGGAAATCGGGGACCTGGACCGGCCGGCGATCGAGTACGTGATCGACGGCGACCAGCGCCTGCGCGATGCCGAAGCCGGCCTGGCCCGGGCCGAGGCCGACGACGACGGGCACGCCATCGCCGAGGCGCACGCGCGGCTCGAGGATGCGGCCAGCTACACCGCCCGGGCGCGGGCCGGGTCCTTGCTCAACGGCCTGGGCTTTTCGCCCGATGCACACGGCAGTTCGGTGGGGAGCTTTTCGGGCGGCTGGCGCATTCGCCTGAGCCTGGCGCGGGCCCTGATGACGCCATCGGACCTGCTGCTGCTCGACGAGCCGACCAACCACCTCGACATGGAGACCGTGGAGTGGCTGGAAGGCTGGCTGCGCCGCTACGACGGCACCCTGATCGTCATTTCGCACGACCGGGACTTTCTCGACAACGTGGTCGAGGGCATCGTCCACATCGAGCACCGCCGGCTCAACGCCTACGCCGGTGGCTACAGCGAGTTCGAGCGCCAGCGCGCCGAGCGGCTCGCCCAGCAACAGGCCACTTTCGAGAAGCAGCAGCGCGAGATCGCGCACATGCAGAAGTTCGTCGACCGCTTTCGGGCCAAGGCGACCAAGGCCAAGGCGGCGCAGAGCCGCATCAAGGCCATGGAGCGCATGGAAAAGGTCGCGCCGGCGCACGTCGACTCGCCCTTCGATTTCGAGTTTCCGGAACCGCCGCGGGCCTCCAACCCGCTGGTCCATCTCGAAACCGTCCGCCTCGGCTACGGCGACAAGGTCATTCTCGACGACATCTCGACCGGCCTGGCCCCGGGAGACCGCATCGGCCTGCTGGGCCTAAACGGCGCGGGCAAGTCCACGTTCGTGCGCGCCCTGGCGGGCGAGCTCGAACCGATGAGCGGCCGCATCACGCTCACCCGCAACCTGCGCATCGGCTACTTCGCCCAGCACCAGCTCGAGCAGCTCGACGCGCAGGCCAGTCCGGTCACCCACCTGCAGCGCCTCGCCCCGGACGTGCGCGAGCAGAAGCTGCGCGACTTCCTCGGCGGATTCGACTTCCGCGGCGACATGGCCACCGCCCCGGTCGGGCCTTTTTCCGGCGGCGAAAAGGCCCGCCTGGTGCTGGCCCTGCTGGTCTGGCAGGCGCCCAACCTGTTGCTGCTCGACGAGCCGACCAACCACCTCGATCTCGACATGCGCCACGCGCTCACCGTCGCCCTGCAGGGCTTCGAAGGCGCCGTGGTCACCGTCTCTCACGATCGCCATCTCCTGCGCAACACCGTCGACGACTACTGGCTGGTGGCCGACGGCAGCGTGCAGCCCTTCAAGGGCGACCTCGACGACTACCGACGTTGGCTGCAGGAACGCGCCAGCGACGGTGCACCGAGGACCGACAGCTCATCGGGGGTCGCGCTGCAAGGGCACAGCGCGGCGGCCCGCAAGGAAAAGCGTCGCGACCAGGCCGCCCGGCGCGCGCGCATCAAGCCCCTGCAGAACCGGGTCGACAAGCTCGATCGACAGCTCGAACAGGCCACGCGATCGCTCCAGGAGCTCGAATCGGAACTGGCCGATCCGGCCGTCTACGAGGCCGACCAGTCCGAGCGCCTCCAGAAGTTGCTGGCGCGCCAGGCCGAGCTGAAACAATCGCTCGAAGCGATCGAGCACGACTGGATGGAAGCCGCCCAGGCACTGGAATCGGAACAGGCTGCAGGCTGAAGTCCGGCCTCTCCTGCTGGGCAAAGCCCGCCTCCATCTCGTAGACTCGTGGACAAGAAGGGGCCGGCAAGTTCAACGAGGGAAGCAAGCATGCCGAATCCGATCCGCCACTGCCTGGCCGGCCTGATCTGCCTGGCCCTGTCGACGGGCCTGATCGCCGAGACCCGGGCCATGACGCCGAGCGAACGCGTGGACGACTACCTCTCCACCGCCCGAGCGTCGGCCGGCAGCGCCGAGCTGGCCGCCCTGCTCGAAGCCGAACCCGGCAACGACGAACTGCGCCTGGCACTCGGCTTCATGCAGTTCGCCGCGGCCATCGAACACCTCGGCCAGGCCTGGTACCGGCACGGGCTGCGCTCGCGCTCCGACTTCGCCCGGATGCTGCCCTTCCTGCGCCTGCCGGTACCCGCCAACCCCGAGCCGGAACCCATCGACTACACCCGGGCCCGCGCCGTACTCGAACGGCTGGTCGAAGAACTCGATCGCGCCGACCGCACCCTGGCCGGCATCGACGACGGCGAGGTCAAGCTCGACCTGTATCCCGGTCGCGGCCACCTCGACTTCAACGCCAACGGCTCGGCCGAGGAAGACGAGGCCCTGTGGCGCATCCTGGCGGCGGTCAATCCGCGCGGCGGCCTCGACGCCGAAACCGCCAGCCAGTTCCGGATCGGCTTCGACGCCGCCGACGTCCACTGGCTCAGGGGGTACTGCAACCTGCTCTCGGCCCTGCTCGATTTCTACCTCTCCCACGACGGCAAACGGCTTTTCGATCACACCGCCCATCTGTATTTCAGCGAGCCCGACACGCCCTACCCGTTCCTGGCGGAACTCGAGACCGGCGGCGGGATGGCCCCGATGGTGCTCGACGCCGTCGCCATGATCCACCTGATCGACCTGCCGGTTGTCGAACCCGCGCGCCGGGAACGGATGGTCGAGCGCCTGCACACGGTCATCGAGCAGAGCCGGTCGTCCTGGCAACGGATCCGCGACGAGGAGGACGACGACCGCGAGTGGGTCCCCGGCCCCGACCAGACCGGCGTCATCCCCGGCGCGGCCGTCAGCGAGACGATGGTCGAGGCCTGGCACGACTTTCTCTCCGAGGCCGAATCCATCCTGGCCGGCGAGACGCTCGTCCCCTTCTGGCGGGGACAACGCCCGGTCGGCATCAACCTGCGGCGCGCGCTGCTCGAATCGGAGCGCTTCGACCTGGTGCTGTGGGTCCAGGGGACGGGCGCGGCACCCTACTTCGAGGACGGACCGATCACCGATGCGGCCTTCTGGCGCCAGCTCCGCGATGCCTTCAACGGCCGGTTCCTGGGCTTCGCCCTCTGGTTCAATTGAGGAACTCCTGCAATTCTACTGCGCGGGCGCCTGACGGCGTCCGGCGCCGTCCGATCTTGTCGCTCGAGGTTGAATCCTTTATGTTGATCCGTCGACTCAGCGAACCGACCAGCCGAGCTACCTGCCCGTGACCACCCTCCTCGCCATCGGCGACATGCACCTCGGACGCCCGCCCGCGGCGATTCCCGAGGACCTGCGCGCGCGCCGCGACGAACTCGGGCCGGAGGCGGCCTGGTTCCGGTCGGTCGACGAGGCGATCGCGCGCAAGGTCGACGCGGTGATCCTCGCCGGCGACCTGGTCGACCAGGGGCGCGATTTCTTCGTTGCCTACGGGCAACTCAAGGCCGGCATCGAACGACTCGACGCGGCCGGCATCCGCGTTCTGGCCGTAGCCGGCAACCACGACACCGAAGTGCTGCCGCGCCTGGCCGGCGAAATCGAGGCGCTCGAACTGGTCGGGGCCGGCGGCCGCTGGCAGCCCGTCCCGGTCGACCAGATCACCGTTCTGGGCTGGTCTTTTCCGCGCCCGCAGGTGCGGCAGAGCCCGCTGGGCGACCTGCCCCCGTCCCTGCCCGAGGGGACGGTCATCGGCCTGCTGCACTGCGACCTCGATCAGTCCGAAAGCCCGCACGCGCCGGTGTGGCGGCGCGAACTCGAAGCCGCGCCGGTCGACGCATGGCTGCTGGGACATATCCACCGGCCCGACGATCTCGACAGCGACCGCCCGATCGGCTACCTGGGCTCGATTTCCGCACTGCGGGCCTCCGAAACCGGCCCGCGCGGTCCCTGGCTCGTGCAGGTCGAAGGCAAGGACATCGCCGCCGACCAGCTGCCGCTGGCCGCATTGCGCTACGAGGCCCTGGCCATCGACTGCAGCGAACTCGAAGATGCCGGCGAACTCGGCGCGCAGGTTCTCGGCGCCGCGCGGGAGCGGCTGCGGCCGATGGCGGAAAGCGACGACCCACCCACGGCGGTCGGGCTGCGCATCACGCTCACGGGCCAGTCGCCCGCCGCCTCGGCGCTGGCCGAGGCGGCCGCCGAGCTCGCCGCCGACGGCCGCTCCTGGGAGGAGCAGGGCATCGCCTGCTTCATCCACCGAATCGACTCGAGCGTCATGCCGCGCCTGGACCTCAAACGCCTGGCGCGTCAGGCCGATCCCTGCGGACTGCTGGCACGCCGCCTGCTCGCACTGCAGGATCCGGAAGACGAGGAATACCAGCGGCTGGTCCGGCTCGCGCGCGAATCCATGTCGCCGGTGCTCGGGGCCCGCGAGTTCCGCGATCTCGACCACGAGCCCGACGACGAGGCCATCGCCGACTGGCTGCGTCGCGCCGGGCGCCTGGCCCTGATCCGCCTGGTCGCCCAGCGCGAGGAGACGTGATGAAACTCGAGCGGCTCGAGATTCGCAGCCTCGCGGGCCTGGACGAACCGGTGTCGGTCCGCTTCGAACCCGACGCCATCAACTTCATCACGGGGCCGAATGCCTCGGGCAAGTCGAGCATCGTGCGCGCGGTGCGCGCCCTGCTCTACCCCGAGCTCACCCCCGGCTTCTGCCACCTGCGCGCGCGCTGGCGCGTGGGCGAGACCACCCTCGAGAGCGAGCGCCACGGCGAGCAGGTGACCTGGCTCGACGGCGCCGAGCCTTCGCCGCCGCCCTCCCTGCCCGGCAGCGAGAGCATCGGCGCCTACCTGATCAGTTCCGAGGACTTGGCGCGCCTGGGCGACACCGACGTCCACATCGCCACCCAGATCCGCACCCTGCTGGCCGGCGGCTACGATCTCGACGCCGTGCTCACCCAAGCGCCCCTGACGCGCCCGCCGCGTCCGCAGAAGCGGGCACGGGAACTCGCCGACCTCGATCGCGCCATCGAGGAAAAGCAGGACGAATACGCCGAGCTGCAGGACGAACTCGACACGCTCGAGAACCTGCAGCGCGAACTCGAGGAAACCGGCCACGCCGCCAGCGAGCTGCGCGCCTGCGAAGAGGCCCTGGCCCTGGCCGACGCCATCGCCGCCCGCAATGCCCTCGAGAACACGCTCATCGAGGAGTTTCCCGGCGGCATGGATCGCCTGCGCGGCGACGAGTTGACCCGCCTCGACCAGATCGAAGAGCAAGTCGGCCAGCGGCGCAAGGAACTCACGCTGACCCGGGAGGCCCTCGAGTCGGCGGAGAAGCGCCTGGAAGCCAGCGGCGGTGTCGACCCGCAGCGGCTGGAGGCCGTGCAGGCCGAACTGGCCGACCGGCGCGACGAGCTGGCCGACATCGAACGCCGCATCGACCAGCACGCTGCGGCACTCGAGCAGGCCATCCGCCGGCGCAAGATCGCTGGCGAACGATTCGGCAGCCTGCACGCCGACAGCCAGCCGCAGTTACCGCTGGAGCAGCTCCAGGACTTCGAAAAGCAGGTCGACCGCGTGCTCGACCAGCGCGAGAAACTGCGCTCGATCAGCGCCGAGCTGGCGCGCCTGCACGTGCCCCGGTCGAATGCGGCGGACACGCCCGAACTGTTGCGGACCGCGCGCGACGCCCTGATCGAGTGGATCGAGCACGCCCGCCTGAGCGGCCTGGAGGGCGTGCTCTGGGGCGGGCTGTCGCTGGCCGGCGTCCTGGCCGGCTGGCGCCTGCTGGGACCGCGGGAAATCGAGCCCTTCGGCGAGCTCGTGCTGCTCATCGGTTTGGCCGTGGGCGTACCCGCCTTCCTGCTGGGGCGCTTCGTCATGCGCTTCCGCTACCTGGGCGACGCGAAGTCGCGCTTCCTGGCCACCGACGTCGAGCCGCCGCTGGGCTGGAGCGAGGAGGAAGTCGAGACCCGGCTCGAGCGGCTCGAGCAGGAACTGGAAGCGGCCACCCATCGGCAGGTGCAGCACAACCATGCCGGTGAGCTGCGCGAGCGGCTCAACGAAGAACGCGAGCGGCTCGAGGAGGCCCGCACCAAGCTCAACGATGCCGCCGAATCGATGGGCCTGAGGACCGAGGCGCGGCTGGAGACGAGTTTCCTGCTCTGGGCCCGCCAGCTCTACGACTGGCAGGAAGCCGATCGCGCCGTGGCCCAGCACCAGCAGGAGCTCGAGCACGACCGAGCGGCCCAGTCGGCGAGCCGCAGGCAGGCCGCCGAACTGCTCGAGCGCTATGGCTTCGAAGAAGTCTCGGAGTTGTCCAGCCGCAAGCTTGCCGGCGTGCTGCACCAGCTCGCCCCGCGTATGCGCACCAACGCCGAGCTGCACAACGAAGTCCAGGCGCACCGAAACCGCCTGGGCGAGCTCGAAGCCGACATCGACATGCTGCAGCAGCGTCACGACCAGGTTTTCGAGCAGGCCGGTATCGACAAGGGCGACCGCGACACGCTCATCCAGCGGATCGAACAGCACGAGGAATGGCGCCAACTCGAACAGCAGCGGCGCGACCGCTCGCTGGAGGTCGCGCGCCTGGAACAGAAGCTCGATGCCGACAAGGACCTGCTCAAGCTGGCGCGCGAGCAGCAGCGCGAGACCCTGGCCGAGCGGCAGGAAGCGCTGGCCGAAAGGGCCGAGCGGCGCGACGAGCTCAACCGACACATCGCCACCATTCACACCCGGCACGAGGACGTGTTGCGACGGCGGGAGCTGCAGTCGCTGATCGGCGAGTTCGAACTGCAGCGCGAGGCGCTGGCCGATGAATTCGACCAGCACATGCTGGCCGCCGCCGGGCAAACCCTGGTCGAGGACGTGCGCATCGCCCACCAGGCCGACAACGAGCCCGCCGCGCTGCGGCGCGCCGCCAACTGGTTCGAGCGCTTCACCCACCATCGCTATCGCCTGCGGTTCCGCGGCGAGCGCTTCGAAGCCTTCGACGCCCGCGCCGAACAGGCGCGCTCGCTCTCGGAACTGTCCACGGCCACGCGAATGCAGTTGCTGCTGGCCGTACGCCTGGCCTGGATCGAGCAGGCCGAACGCAACCGCGAGCCGCTGCCGGTCTTCATGGACGAGGTGCTCACGACCTCCGACCCCGACCGCTATCGCCTGGTCGTCGAGTCGGTCCAGGAGATCGCGGCCGGCGGCCGACAGATGTTCTACCTCACCGCCCAGAGCGACGAGGCCACCGCCTGGGCGGCCTGGGCAGGCGACGGACCGCAGCCGCACACCGTCGACATGGCCGAAGTGCGCCGCGGCCAGGTCGAGCCCCTCAAGCTGGCCATGCCCGCCGGGGAACGCCGCAAGCGCGAAGTGCCGGAGCCGGGCAAGCGGTCCCCCGAGAAATGGGCCAGGGAAGCCGGCGTGGGCCCCGTGCGCCCCTGGCTCGGTACGGGCATGATCGAGGTCTTCCACCTGCTCCACGACCACCTCGAGCTGGCCGCCCGCCTGATGCGGCTTGAGCTATCTCGCGTGGGCGAGCTGTCGGGCTATCTCGACGCCGACGAAGACGACGAACTGCTCGACGGAAACGAGCGCGCAATGCTCGAGCGCCGCTGCAACGCCGCGGCCCTGATCATCGACGACTGGCGCGCCCGTCATCACCGGCCGGTGGACGCCGGAGCCCTGGCTTCGTTCGGGCAGATTACCGACACCTTCATGCCGCGCGTACTCGACCTGCTGGAGGAAGTGGACGGCCATCCCCAGGCCCTCATCGACGGCCTGCGCGAAGGCCGGGTCAGCCGCTTCCGCACCGACACCACCGACGCCCTGGAGCAGTGGCTGGCCGACAACCGCTATCTCGCCGCCCGCAGGGACGAGCAATCGATCACCGCCGCCGAACTGTCCAGCCGCACCGGCCTGGGCCCCGAGGAAGCCGCCGATCTGCGCGAGTGGATCGTGAGTGCGATCGACGATCCGTTGAACTAGATCATCGAGTTCCGGGTTCGGGTAGTGGGGCTTGGGTGAGGTTGGCGTTTCTGGGCGCTTTGGTGGCCTCAACAAGTCAAAGGCGTTCCGGCCGGCCTGCTTCGCAGGCTCTTGCGCCGGGTAACTTTTTTCCAGAGCGAAAAAAGTCACCAAAAATCGCTCTTCAACTTCAAAGTCCCACGCTCAGTTGGTTCGGTCCTTAGAGGACTGTGGGGGCTGGCCCCTTCGGGGCGGTGCCTTCGCGAAGATTCCGTCGGAGGATCCGGTGGCCCCTTCCGGAATGGGACGAAGCCGACACCAGGACGGCGCGGCTTCGAGGGTGGCTTCGGGTCGGTCGGTGCAGCGTAGGATGCGTGGAGGCCCATTGGGCCGTAACGCATCAGGCGATGCGTTGCGCTTCGCTCCACGCATCCTACGCCTCCGAATCCCCTCAGCTGGCGCGCGCGAAGTGCGCCCGGGC
>JAASTB010000399.1 GCA_021767625.1 Wenzhouxiangella sp. | reverse complement strand
TGGGATTCGGCGGAACTCGTTGGCAATGAATACACCCAGGCCTATCGCGTCCCGGGCCGCGCCAGCGTGGCGGCCGACAACCAGCCGCACCGCTTCCGCCTGGACGAGCACCGGGTGGACGTCGCGCTGAGCGCGCGCACGGTGCCGCGTTACCAGCCGACGGCCTGGCTCTATGCCGAGGGCGACTGGGAAGGCGAGCTCGCGCTGCCGCCGGGCTCCGTCACGCTCTACCAGGACGGCACCCTGGTCGGACAGACGCGTTTCGCCGGCGTGGCGCCGGGCGAGGAACTGGCCTCGAGCTTCGGCGTCGACGACCGGATTACGGTCGAATACGAAATGGTGCGCGACGACCGCGCAACCGAGGGCATGCTTCGCAAGTCCAACGTGCTCACCCGCGTGCACCGCATTTCGGTCAGCAACGGCCATTCCAGGCCGATCGACCTGACCGTCTTCGACGCCATGCCGGTCTCCCGCGACGAGCGCATCGAGGTCGCCCTGACCGATTCGAGCACGCAGCCCGACCGCCGCGACGTCGACGACCGGCCGGGCGTGCTGGCCTGGGACCGCGAGGTCCCGGCCGGTGGGGACCTGAACCTCACAGTGGGCTATCGCCTCAGTTTCCCGGAAGACCTGCCCGGCGTTCAGGGCTGGTAGGGTCCGGCCCTGAATGAAGTCGGTGTGCCAGCACATGATGGCAGTGCTATCATGTGCTGGCACTTTTCACCAAAAGGGTGAGCGAGATGGCCAGTTTGAGCGTCAGGCGTCTGGACGACGAGACTCTGGAACTACTGCGGGTCCGTGCGGCCCGGCACGGGGTTTCCATGGAGGAAGAGGTCCGGCGAATCATTCGCCAGGCCGTCGTCACCCCCGATCGAGTGGGCGACCTGGCCGTCGAGTTCTTTGGTGAGGCCCACGGTGCAAGCCTGGAACTGCCGGAGCGCACACCTCACGAGCCGCTCGAACTGGATTCGTGATCCTGCTCGACACCAACGTGCTTTCGGAGGTCATGAAGGCCCGCCCGCAGGCAGGCGTGATTGCCTGGCTCAACGAGTCGCAAGCCTCGCGTTTGTGGCTGAGCGCGATCACGATCGCCGAGATCGAATACGGCCTTCACGCCATGCCCGACGGGGCTCGCCATCGAACGCTCAGATACCGGTTCGAGGGCTTCGTGGAAGCGGCATTTCCCGGCCGGGTACTGGAATTCGACTACCCCGCGGCAAAGATCTACGGTGAAATCATGGCCAGTCGCAGAGCTGCCGGGCGGCCGATGAGCGTGCCGGACGGGCAGATCGCTTCGATCGCATTGAGCCGCGGGCTCAAACTGGCCACGCGCAATACCCGTGATTTCGAGGATTGCGGGCTGGATCTGGTCAATCCATTCGCCTGATTGCGTAAACCTTGCAGGCAAAGAAAAAGCCGCGCTTACGAGGCGCGGCTTTTTCGCGTTTGGCTTGTGCCCGAGCGGGTTCAGCCCATCGAACGGATGTGCTGATTCAGCCGCGACTTGTGGCGGGCGGCCTTGTTGGCGTGCATGATGCCCTTCGACACGGAACTGTCGATGGCCGGCACGGCCGACTTGTAGGCTTCCTCGGCGGCGTTCTTGTCGCCCGACTCGATGGCGCGCAGCACCTGCTTGATCTTGGTGCGCACGTAGGAGCGCTGCGAGGCGTTATGCTGCCGATTCTTCTCGGCCTGGCGGGCACGCTTCCGGGCGGATACGCTATTGGCCACTTGGAATCTCCTAAGAAAATACGATCAGTGTTTAATCAAGCCGGGTATTATCGGGCGAAGACGGGCGGGAGTCAAGGGCGCGCGCGTATCGCGCGCATGGGGTTCGCGGTTCCGGCTTCGGGCTTCCGGGCGGGTGCTTCCGGCCTTGCCGGGCCAGCCGGGAGGGTCGTGCCGTGGCTTTGATGCGGAGTCTGTTTTCGTTCAGCTCGATGACGCTGGTCTCGCGCGTGCTGGGCTTCGTGCGTGACGTCGTCTTTGCGCGCTGGTTCGGGGCGGGGCCGGCGATGGACGCGTTCGTCTTCGCCTTCAAGATTCCGAACTTTCTGCGGCGGCTGTTCGCCGAGGGCTCGTTCTCGCTGGCCTTCGTGCCGGTGCTCAACGAGTATCGCGAAAAGCACGACCACGCCAGCCTCAAGTCCCTGATCGACGCGACCGCCGGCAGTCTGTTGGCCGTGCTGCTGATGGTTACCGCCCTGGGAATGTTCGCCTCCGGCTGGGTGGTCACGCTGTTCGCACCCGGCTTCCTGGACGACCCCGAGCGATTCCAGCTCGCCACCGACATGCTGCGGGTGACCTTTCCCTACCTGCTGTTCATCGCGCTGACCGCGCTGGCCGGCGGCATCCTCAACACCCTGGGCAAGTTCGCGCTGCCGGCGCTCACGCCGGCCCTGCTCAACATCGCGCTGATCACCGCGGCGGTGGCCTTCAGCCCGATGTTCGAGGAACCGGTCAAGGCGCTGGCCTGGGGCGTGCTGGCCGCCGGCATCCTGCAGCTGGCGGTGCAGTTGCCCGTGCTGGCGCGCCACGACGTGTTG
>JAASTB010000398.1 GCA_021767625.1 Wenzhouxiangella sp. | reverse complement strand
TCGGCGTGGTTCGGGTCGCCGCGCAGGCTCGAGCGGACGGTGGCCAGGGTGTTGAACAGGAAGTGCGGCTCGATCTGCGCCTGCAGCATCGCCAGTTGCTGGTCCGCGGCGAGTTTCTCCGACTGCAGGCGCTGGAACTCGCGCTCGGCCTGGTAGTCGGCCAGGCGTCGTTCCTCGCCCAGATACGCCCGCAAGGCCAGCCCGCCGCCGACGAAGGCGTAGATGACCAGCAGCACCAGCAGGTTGATCGCCAGGGCCCCGGCCCCCAGTTCGCGCTCGAAGCTCGTGCCGCTCAATTCCGCCAGCAGGGCCGACGACTGCATGTCGGCCAGGAAGGCCAGCGCCAGCCCAACGCCGAGCGCGACGAGCACCAGGGCCCGCTCGCGGCGGGCCGGCATTCGGCGGTGCCGGACGATCGCCGCCAGAAAGGGACCGATATTGACGATCACACCGGTACCGAAGACGAAGGCGGCGAACACCAGGGCGGCGTCCCTGCCGCTGCCGCCCTCGGCGTAGTGCATGACGCCCGACAGGCCGCCCCAGGCGACGATGAGCAGGCCGAACAGCAGCGCCCGCCGCCACACCCAGGGCCAGGAAAACACCGGATAAGTGCGATAGGACAGCCAGCGGCGCGGGCCGCCGACCGCCACGGCGGCCGGCAGCGGCCGGTTCAGTGAAGGGCGCGACTCTTGCATCGCCGTCAGTATGGCTTACAGGGGTTCGCCGCGCAGGGTCATGCCGGCCTGCTTCAGGACCAGGCCGGTGACCCGGCCGTCGGCGTCGCGCTGGAACTCGATGGCCAGGTCCAGGCGCGGTTGGACGAAGCGATCCACGCCGTCGGGATCGACGCCGACTTCGGGCTGCGTCTGCCCGCCGGCGCTGCCCTGCACCACGACTTCGCCGTCCTGCGCGGTCACCTCGAGCGTGAAATCGCCCATGAAACGCGCCTCGCCCTGGTAGATGGCGTAGCGGCCGACGTAATCCTGCGCATCGACGCCCTCGGGCAGCGCCACGGCCTTGCGGGGCGACTGCAGCGGAAAGTCTTCTTCGACCAAGTGAAAGGCCAGGTCCGAAAGGCTGCCGGCATCGATCATCGAGGTGTCCATCAGGACCAGGCTGGCCTGCCCGGTTTCCGGATCGACCACGGCAAAGCTCGAGAAGCCGCCCGTGCCGCCGTCATGGGCCAGCACGAAGCGGTCGTTCAGGGGCAGGTGCAGCCAGCCGTAACCCAGCTTCTGGCCGCCGGCCTCGACCAGGACCTCGCGCGAGCGCGCCAGGGCGTCGGCCAGCGGGCCTTGCGGTTCGCCGCGCAGGGCGTCGAGCCAGCGACGCATGTCGTCCGCCGTCGAGCGGACCGCGCCGACGCCGCCCAGGTCGGGATGGAAGTCCCAGTTGGACACCGGCTTGCCGCGGCCGCTGTGGCCCTGCACGGTCGGGCCCGACATCGAGGTGTCGTCCATGCCCAGCGGCGCGAGGATTTCGTCTTCGAGCAGCTCGGGCAGGGGTATGCCGGTGCGCTCGACCAGGGCCAGGGAGAGCAGCATGGCGCCGAAGTTCGAGTAGGCGAATTGCTCGCCGGGCGCGCTCGCCAGCTCGGTATCGGCCAGGTCCGCCAGCAGGTCCTCCGGCGTGTAGCCGGCGTAGGGGTTGGCCGGGTCGTCCACTTCGAAACCGGCCGGCAGGCGCGGCAGGCCGGCAGTGTGCGTCAGCAGGTGCCGGACCCGGATCGGGCCGTCCTCGTGTTCGGGCACCTCGGCGCCCTCGGGCAGCAGCGCCGCGAGCGGCTCGTCCACCGACAGCTCGCCGCGCTCGACCAGCCGGGCCACGAGCAGGCCCTGCAGCGCCTTCGACAGGGACCCGATCTCGAAGCGCGACTGCGCGTCGATGTCGCGTGCGCTCTCCGGGTCGGCGCAGTAGAAGGCGGTGTCTCCCGACTCGCCCAGATGCACGGCGGCCACGCAAACGCCGGAGCGGTCGCCGGCCAGGCGCTCTTCCAGCGTGTCCTGCAGGTTGGCCGCGGTGGCGGTCCCTGCCAGCAGCGCCGAGGCGGCAAACAGCAGCGATCTCAGGTTGTTGTAGACAATGGCATCCATAGGGAAACTCTCCGCGTTGCTTTGGATTCGTGAACAGCCTGCCGATGATTCACGGGCTTCGTGCGGCTACGTGACGAACGCCTCTTGTACCGCGATGAACGCCCGCCCGGCGCGATGAAACGGGCAAGCTCGCGGTCGCCTGCGCCATAATGCGGGCCATGAACGACACCAAAGCCAAGAATATCCTGATCACCGGAGCCAGTTCCGGCCTGGGCCGCGGCATGGCGCGCGAGTTCGCCGCGAAGGGCTGCAACCTGGCGCTGTGCGCGCGGCGCACCGAGCGCCTCGAGGAACTGCGCGAGGAACTCAGCGGCAAGCACGGCATCCGCGTCGAACTGCGCGCCCTGGACGTCAACGATCACGATCGCGTCTTCGAAGTCTTCAGGGACTTCGCCCGCGCGCTCGGTCGCCTCGATCGCGTCGTCGTCAATGCCGGCGTCGGCGACGGACGGCGCATCGGCACC
>JAASTB010000397.1 GCA_021767625.1 Wenzhouxiangella sp. | reverse complement strand
CCCCCGGAGGTCGCGGGCCACCGGCCAGCCTTCCCAGAAGTCGATGTCCGCGCCCCGGAAATCGATCCAGGCCTGGAAGTCGCCGGGCCCCCAGTCGCGGAACTTGTGGCCAAGCCTGAAGTGGTAGTTGAGCCCACCGGCCGCCCCGGTCACGCCCAATAGCGCGCGGTCGAGCCAGCTCAAGGCCTTGGGCGGGATCTGTCCGGCCGGTAGCCAGGGCCGCGGGTCCACCGCACCGATGCGGTCTGAAGCGACGACGAAATCCAGGAAGGGCTTGCCGCCGCCCAGCCAGACCCAGCCGTCGGCGCGGGCCTCGGCTTCCGGCCGCCGGCCGACGATGCCGTCGAGCTGCATGGCCCGTGGCGAGACGATCACGCGGCCCGAAATGGCATCGATCGGGATGGGCTGGCGCATCTTCGCCGGCCAGTCGATCACCGGGCTTCCGGACAGCGACAGTTCGGCGCGATCGCCCGCCACGCCCAGGTCGAGGTCGAGCCCGGACAGTCGCACCCGATCACCGGGCAGGTCGAAGGCCAGGTTCTCGACCGAGCCCTCGAGCCGGTGAAGGGAACCGGGATGCTCGTAGAGCAGGTTCAGGTCGGCCACGCCGCCGGCCACCGACACCGGCCAGTGCTCCCAGTCGCCCAGCCAGCGTTCCAGCAGGCCGTGCAGGTCGGCGAGCGCCAGTTCGGGAACCGACGCGGCCCAGCGATCGCCCTGCTGGGCCACGACGGCATCCTGCAGAATGAGCTCTCCCCCG
Source organism: Wenzhouxiangella sp. (assembly GCA_021767625.1). GTDB lineage: Bacteria > Pseudomonadota > Gammaproteobacteria > Xanthomonadales > Wenzhouxiangellaceae > Wenzhouxiangella. The sequence goes on along the minus strand of JAASTB010000397.1, from coordinate 1,797 downwards.
CTGCTCAGGCTCGTCACGCGCGCGTCGATGCGGCGGTTGCGGCGCTCCAGCCGAACCGCGAGCGCGGCATCGAAGCCGTCCCGGCCGGTGAGCTGCAGGTCCAGGTCGGCCGCGCCGCCGAGCTCGGTGTGCCAGTCGAACGCCAGGTGGGCGTCGAGCCGATCGGGCGGCACGCGCAGGAAACCGGGCAGCAGGCTTTCGAGACCGGGCGCCTCGAGCCGAAGGCGGCTGAGGTCGACGCGCCCCGTCACCGAGCGTAGCTGCCCGTCGAGCTGCTCGCCCATCAGGGCCAGCGACAGTTCGGCATCGGGCGCGGCGGCCAGGTGGGCACGCGCGACCAGGCCGGTCGCCCCACCGCGCCGCCTGATCTCGCCCTCGCTGATGACGAGATTCAGGCGGGGGCCGGTCTGCGGACTGATTCTCACGCTGACGTCGCGCACCAGCAGGTCACCCACCAGGGCCTGGCCGTCGCCGCCTTCGCCGGAAAGCTGCCCGCCCTCTTCCATGCGCAGGCCCCAGCGCCCCGCCTCGTCCTCGGCCAGGACCAGGTCGAGGCCGAGCACCACCAACCGGAAGGGATTGCGGTCGGCGCGCAGCAGGTCGGGCAGGTGCAGTTCCAGGCGCGCCCGGTCGACCTCGATCAGCGGTCGGTCCTCGGCGCCGGCGACTACGCCGTGCAGCGTGATCCGGGGGGTCAGGCGCGGCCAGCGCGCCTCGACACGCTCGATCGATACCGGCCGGTCCAGGCGTTCGCTCAGCTGCACCTCGAGCCAGGGGCGCATTTCGTCGGCATAGGGAATGAGCAGGCGACCGACGCCGACCACCACCGCCGTGGCGATGATGAGCACCGCGGCGACGGCGGCCAGCCACTGGCGCGCCTTCACCACGATCTTTCGAAGCGTCGAAACCGGCTTGTCCATGCGGCTTTCGCTCAAAGCAAGACCACGTCGAACTGTTCCTGGTCGTACTGTTCTTCGGGCTGGAAATGGATGCTGGTACCCAGCTGCTCGGTCAACTCGGCGATCGAGCGATGGTGTTCCTCGAGCATGCGATCGACCACTTGCGGGCAGGCCATGACGCGCATCTGGCCGGTCTCGAACTGCCGCACGGCGCGCATGATCTCGCGGAAGATTTCCGAGCAGACCGTGTCGACGCTCTTGACCCGGCCGCGACCGTCACAGGCCGGACAGGACTCGCACAGGCGATGCTCCAGACTCTCGGTCGTTCGCTTGCGGGTCATCTCCACCAGGCCCAGCGGCGAGATCTCCGAGACGGTCGTGCGCGCATGATCCCGGGCCAGCGCCCGCTGCAGGGTCCGCAGCACCTGGCGCTTGTGATCGTCCTCGGTCATGTCGATGAAGTCGATGATGATGATCCCGCCGAGATTGCGCAGCCTGAGCTGCCGCGCGATGGCCTGGGCGGCCTCGAGGTTGGTCTTGAAGATCGTCTCCTCGAGGTTGCGGTAGCCCAGGTAGGAGCCGGTGTTGACGTCGACGGTGGTCATCGCCTCGGTCTGGTCGATGGTCAGGTGGCCGCCGGACTTCAACGGCGTGCTGCGGTCGAGCGCCCGCTCGATCTCCGTCTCCACGCCGTAGAGATCGAACAGCGGCCCGTCGCCGTCGTAGAACTCGATGCGCTCGGCCCACTCGGGAAAGAACTCGCCGGCGAAGCGAACCGCTCGCTCGTAGGTCCCCCTTTCGTCGATGCGCACCTTCTCGATGTCGGCATGCATGAGGTCCCGCAGCGAGCGGTACGGCAGGGAAAGGTCCTCGTAGACCAGCTGCCCGGCCCCGGCCT
>JAASTB010000396.1 GCA_021767625.1 Wenzhouxiangella sp. | reverse complement strand
CGGTCGAGGCCGCCGCTCAGCCGGCGGCGCAGCTCGTTGGCGCGGCGCCAGGCGTCGAAGGCGCCGTCGTAGTCACCGCGCCGTTCCAGGGCGCGGCCGAGAGCGTAACCGAGAACCGCTCTTTCATCGGCATCGAGCTGGTCGGCTGCCAGCATCCGGCGGGCGTCCGAGAGCCAGTCTTCGCGCAGCTCGTCGCGAGCCACGCGCAGCAGGCCTCCCATCGCGGCCGGCCAGCCGGGGCGGATCCGGAGGGCGTTGCGGTAGGCCTCGATGGCATCCTCTCGCTGTCCGGCGTCTTCTCGGGCCTGGGCCAGCAGGAGCTGGAGGCGCTCATTGCCCGGATGTCGGGCGCTTTCGCGCTCGAGAAGGGCGAGCGAGCGTTCGGGTCGGCCCAGTTCGAAGAACAGTTCGGCCATGCGCGCGCTGGCCTGCCAGGGGCGCGGCTGGACGGCCGCCGCGCGTCCCAGCGCGTGCAGCGCCCGCTCCGCCTGGCCCGTGGCCGCGTCGATTTCGGCAAGGCGCAGCCATATTCCGGCGTCGTCGACCTGGCGGGCGAGCGCGCGAAACAACTCTCGCGCGCCTTCCAGGTCGCCGCGCTGCAAGCGGGCTTCGGCTTCCTGCGCACGGCGGATTTCTTCGGGACTGGGCGGTCTTGGCACGGCTGGCAGAACGTGGCGGCAGGCGGGTGTGGGGCGGCTTCGGTACTTCTCGTATACAAGGATACCAGCCGCTGCGCATCGCGGTTTCAGCTCGGCAATCGGCGACCGGGGCATCGGTTCCCACGGTGTCGAAAGCGACCGATCGGATTGCCGCCGAGTGCCCTGCAGCCCCCATCAATTCGGGCTTTCGGGCAGGTGTTTCAGGGCTTTACATGTCGTTAACAAGACCCTTTTCATTGCCAAACGATGGTGCTAGTATCGGCTCTGAGTCGGAGGCCGGGTCACTTCGGGCCGTGCGTCAGTGCGCCTGACGTGGCGGGTTTTCCGCTCCGACACATTGCTGTCGATACTAGTATCGAATGCTTTAACCAGAAATCAAAAGACAATGGAGAGTCTGATGAAGCACAACCGTAACCCACTTGCCAAGGCAATCAACTACGCCCTCGGGGCGGGTATGATCGCCAGCCTGGCAATGACCGCTGCGCCGGTCGCTGCCCAGGACGACGATGAAGAGGCTGCAGACCTTGATCGCGTCCAGGTCACTGGTTCGCGTATTCAGCGCGCCGACGTGGAAGGTGCTCTTCCCGTTACCGTGATCGACCGCGAAGCCATCGAGCTGTCCGGCGAAACCTCGATTGCGGACCTGCTCCGCAACACCACTTTCAACTCGTTCGGTTCCTTCCGTCCGCAGTCCGGTTCCTCGGCGCAGAGCCACGGCGGCATCTCGCTGCGCGGCCTGGGCGGCAACCGCACGCTGGTCCTGATCGACGGCCGTCGTTTCCCGAAGAACCCGTTCATCGGTACCGGCCAGGACCTCAACGCCATCCCGCTGGGTGCTGTTGAGCGCATCGAAATCCTGTCCGACGGTGCCTCGGCCGTGTACGGTTCCGACGCCATCGGCGGTGTGATCAACATCATCACCCGCAAGGACTACGAAGGCGCCCAGATCAGCTACACCTACAGCAACCCGGAACGTGAAGGCGGCAAGCAGCGCGCCGGTCACGCCATGCTGGGCATCCAGAGCGACCGCGGCCGCATGCTGGCCGTCGCCTCGAAGAACTCGCGCGGCATCATCTTCGCCAACCAGCGTCCCTGGTCGCAGTCGACGATCGCCAACCCGTTCTCGCAGGCCCGCAACCTCAGCCCGTACGGCAATAACTGGGTTGTCCTCGACGGCCCGAACGCCGGCACTGTGCAGTCTCCGGAAGGTGCCTGTGAGTCCCTGTCGCCGAACCTGTATCGTCTGACCGACGACACGTTCTGGGGCGGTGAAGGCTGCTTCTACGACTACACCACCGAGTCGGCCGACGAAGCCTCCATCGAGAATGAGTCGCTGCACGTCACCGGCGACTACATGATCAACGATGACTGGCGCGTCTACACCCGCCTGGAGAACACGCGCACGTACTCCTTCGGTCGTTACGCGCCGCTGCCGGACTACGCCGTGCTGGATGCCGACTCCCCGGCCAACCCGTACGACTACCCGGCGGTCCTGTACCATCGCTTCCAGGCCCTGGGCCCGCGTGACAACACCGTCGAGTCCAACGTGCACTCCGGCCTGCTCGGCTTCGAAGGCCGTGTCGGCGGCGTCGATCTCGACTTCGGCGTCAACTACAGCCGCTACAAGGGCTACGACGTCGGCCGCAACTACGGCATGCGTTCGAACATGCAGGCCGCCCTCAACGACGGCAGCTACGATCCGACCGACCCGTTCGGTGCCTCCGAGGACACCCTCAACGGCATGCGCGTGACCATCGCCCGTGAATCCGAGTTCGAAATCAAGGAGTTCTACGGTAGCGCCGGCATGGACATCGCCGAAATCGGCGGCGGCTGGATTCAGGCCGTGGTCGGTGCCGAGTACCGCGAAGAAACCTTCTTCGACCAGTACGACTCCCTGAGTG
>JAASTB010000395.1 GCA_021767625.1 Wenzhouxiangella sp. | reverse complement strand
TTCCGCGCCAGCCCGGGCCACCGGCGCCCCGTGGCCACGCGCGGCGGCGTCGAGGTGGTCGTCGTCGGCCATACCGGACAGGTCGGCTCGGCCCTGGTCGAACGCCTGGCGCGAGTCGCCGGGCAGCGGGGCCTGCCCGAACTGAAATTCTCTGAAGGCATCAACCGCAGCAAGCACATCTTCGCCGACGGGCGGGAAGTCCGGGAGCTGACGAGGACATCCGGCTCGCTCGGCGAACTGGCGTCCAGAGTGGGCTCACGGCGAAGACCAGCAGTGATCGTCGACTGCACGGCCGACCCGGACCTGCCTCGTCTGTATCCCAACTGGCTACGCGCTGGAATCGGCGTTGTCACGCCCAACAAGCACGGCCTGGCTGGCGACGTGACGCTCTACAGGGGCATTCGTGAAGCCGCACAGCTCAGCGGCGCACCGCTGGCCTATTCGGCCACCGTGGGGGCGGGGTCACCGATTCTGAGCACGCTCAGACGCATGCGCCAGGCCAACGCCGCACCCAGCGCAATAACGGCCGTGCTTTCCGGCACGCTTTCGCATGTCTTTTCGGCCATGAGCGATGGCGCAGCTCTCTCGGAAGCCGTCGCCGATGCGCGCTCGCGCGGCTTCACCGAACCCAACCCGCTCGAGGACCTCTCGGGCCGGGATGTAGCACGCAAGCTGCGCATCATGCTGCGCGAAGCGGGGCTCGAAGAAGTCGACATCCATCGCGAACCGGTCGTTGACGACGCACTGGCCCGTTCGGCGGCCACCGGGCCGGCCGTGCAAGCGCTGCTCGAAAGCCTCGACGACGAGTGGCGTCGGCGGCTGGCGCAGGCCCGTTCCAGGCAATCGGTGATGGTTTACCTGGCGCGCTTCGGTCCGTCCGGCGCAAGCGTTGCTCCGGCATGCGTGGCCCCGGATTCCCCATTCGCCCGACTCGCAGGCAGCGGCAATCGGGCACGCATCGAATGGCCGGACGATCCCGACTGCCCAATGGACATCTTCGGCCCCGGGGCCGGGACGAGCGTGACCGCGGGTGCGGTACTGGCGGACCTGGTCGAGGCCGCATCAAGGCTGACGCGCTGAGAAAGCCTCGAGGCCCTGAATTGTGAGACTATTGCAGCATTGCTAATAATAATCCGATTGGCGAGCCAGCTCGTCCGCTGCCCAAGGAGGCGCGTGTTTCGATCATGAACAGCGTTCCCGCCGACGACGCCCCGGCCCATATTCCCGGCGACTCCGACCACCGGGGTCTGGCCGAAGCCGCACTGGAAGCCAGCTACGATTCCGTGGTGATCACCACGGCTGATCTCGATAATCCCGAGATCGTCTATGTGAATCCGGCCTTCTGCCAGATGACCGGCTGGGAGCGCGATGAAGTCATCGGCAGAACGCCGGCCATACTGCAGGGCGAGCAAACCGACCGAGGCGTGACCCAGCGCCTGCGGCGGGCGCTCGAGGAAGGCCGGACTTTCGAGGGGCGCACCATCAACTATCGCAAGGACGGCCGCCCTTTTCACATCGAATGGCGGACCTCACCGGTAAAGGATTCCAGCGGCCGGGTGACCCACTACCTGGCCATCCAGCGCGATGTGACCGCTCGCGTCAGGCTACTGCGCAGGCTGCAGGAACGCGCCGAGTCCGACGGACTCACCGAACTGTTCAACCACGACGCAGGTGACCGTGAACTTGGAGTGCAGGTGGCCAACGCACACGAAAATGACATTCCGCTGAGCCTCGTACTGCTCGACGTCGATCATTTCAAGGCGATCAACGACGATCATGGCCACGCCATGGGCGACCTGGTGCTCGAGCGTCTCGGCAGGCTCATCAACCAGAGGCTCAACCGGCAGGATATCGGCATTCGCTGGGGCGGCGAGGAATTCGCCCTCGTATTGCTCGACACCGACCTGGCCGGCGCGCAACAGGCGGCCGAATCCTTCCGAAAGCTCATTGCCCAGACATCCTTCCACGACGACATCCGGGTGACCGCCAGCCTCGGAGTCGCTGAACTGATGCCGGAGGAAGGGGCGGACGCCCTGTTCAAGCGGGCCGATGAAGCCCTATACCAGGCCAAGCGAAGCGGCCGCAACCGGGTTCGCGTCGCCGGCGCTCAGCGCCGGTAGAGGTATTCCTGCATGCCGTTACCGAGCAGCATGGTCTTCTCGGAACTGAAGCCGGGCAGGCGTTTTTCCAGTTCCTTGGGGCTGTAGCGCGGCGCCGGAACTGCGGACGGGTCGCCCTCGGCCGGGTCGGCCAGCAGCTCGAGCCCGGCGGGCGCGAAGGAGGCCGGTACCGCCGGCATGCGGGTGGCCTGGTACTCGATCAGGGCGTGCAGGCGCGCATGCGGCGAGGCGCGCTCGGCCAGGCGCCGGCCGAGCGCCTCGATGACGCCGGCCGGCAGGTAGTTGAGCAGGTTCCAGCACAGCACCAGGTCGACCGTCTCGCCGCGGGTGGGCGGTAGCAGGCCGTCGAGCCAGCGCTCCACGGCCCGCGGCCCCTGGTCCTCGTCGTCGATGTCGGGCATCGCGGACAGGTGGCTCGGCAGGTCGACCACGTCGAGCCGGCAGCGATAGCGGCCG
>JAASTB010000045.1 GCA_021767625.1 Wenzhouxiangella sp. | reverse complement strand
GGCCGTCGAGCCGACCGTGGGCAACGGCGTGCTCTCCGTCCCGGGCGGTGGTGTCGCCAACCTGCTGGCCGGCTCCGAGACCTTCGGGCCGCGCATCCGCGCCGGTCTCGAATCGGCCGGCGTCGAACCTTTCTCGCCGGACTACTACCAGTTCCTCCTGGCCGCGCAGACGGTGATCGATTCGGCCGACCCGGTCAACTGGGCGGCGGTAACGACGGCCCAGAACTCGGTGCTGCTGCAACAGGTTGCCGGCGACTCCGTGGTTCCGAATGCCGTCGAGGGTGCGCCGCTTTCGGGCACCGAGCCGCTGATCCGGATCATGGGCCTGGATGCGATCACGCAGACCACGCAGGACCCGATGGGCATTCGCGGCGCCGTGCGCCTGCTACAGGGCGGCCACGGTTCGCTGCTCGACCCGAGCGCCAACCCGGCGGTGACGGCTGAAATGCAGGGCGAGGCCGCCAGCATGGTGGCATCCGGTGGTGCGGCGGTCGTTATCGGCGATCCGTCACTCATCCAGACCGACGACTGAGAGGGAGAATCCGAACATGAAACGCCAAGCAATTGAGAAAAGTCGGCGCGGTCTCGGGCTCAAGCCCGGCATCCTGGCCGGCGCCATCGGTCTGGCCCTGGCAGCCCAGCAGGCTCAGGCCATCGACTTCAGTACGGACGAGGTCGAGATTCGTCTCGACACCACCGTCAGTTACGGCCTCGGCGTTCGCGCCGAGGAGCGCGACTCGGATTTCGTCGCGAAGTCCCAGTTCGACCCGACGGTCTTCCAGCAGCCGCTGGACCAGCAGATTGCCACGCCCGGCCGATTCTCGGCCAACTCCGACGACGGCAACCTGAACTTCGACCAGTGGGATCCGATCTTCAACCAGGCCCGCATCACCTCCGAGTTGGCAATCAACTTCGACAACTTCGGGGCCTTCTTCCGAGGCAACTACTTCTATGACTTCACGCTCAGTGACATGGACGAGTTGCCCGACGGCGCCAAGGACCAGGCAGCCGAAAGGGCTCGCCTGCTCGACGCCTACATCTACGGCGATTTCGAGCTCGGCGATCAGTTCCTGTCGATGCGACTCGGTCGGCAGGTGGTCAGCTGGGGCGAGAGTACCTTCCTGGCCGGCGGCATCAACGTCATCAACCCGGTCGACGTCACGGCCCTTCGCACCGCGGGTGCCGAGCTCAAGGACGCTTTCCTGCCGCAGAACATGCTGTGGAGCAGCTTGAGCATCACCCCGAATTTCTCCGTGGAAGCCCTGGTGCTGGGCGAATGGGACGAAGTCGAAGCCGAGCCTTCGGGGACGTACTTCGCCACCAACGATTTCGCCACCGCCGGTGGTCGCTACGTCATGCTGAATTTCGGCCTGGTGCCGCAGCCGGTCAATAATCCGGACCTCTACGAGACCGTTTGCCGGAACGGCAATTTCGGTGCCTCGGATCGCAACCTGCCGATCCAGCTCATCGGCGCCGGCTGTGCCGCGTCGTTCCCGAGAGCGGCGGACAACAAGCCTGACGAGCACGGTCAGTACGGCCTGGCATTCAGGTACTACGCCGATTGGCTGAATCAGACGGAGTTCGGGTTCTATCACCTGCGCTACCACAGCCGTCTCCCGGTGCTGTCCGGTCGGGCGGTGACGAACGCTGCGCCTTCTTCGGGCGCGGTGATCGTCGAATACCCAGAGGACATCGACCTGTGGGGCGTGAGCTTCAACACGACCGTCTCGGGCTGGTCGCTCGGCGGCGAGGTCAGCTACCGTGAGAACCTGCCGATCCAGATCGACGACGTCGAACTGCTCTACGCCGGGCTTTCGCCGCTCAATGCAGCCATCCCCGAGCCCTACAACCGCTTCATCAGCCAGCTCGGTGATTACGAGCCGGGTGACTTCATCCAGGGTTACGAGCGCCGTGAAGTCTCTCAGGCGCAGTTCACGCTGACCAAGCTGTATGGCCCGGGCAACTGGCTCGGCGCCAATCAGGTGGCGGTGGTCGGTGAATTCGGCATGACCCACGTCTGGGATCTGCCGGATCCGAGCGAGCTGCGTTTCGAAGGGCCGGGCACGGATACCTTCGGTGGTCCGTCGCGCCAGACCGGCGGCAACTCGCGCAGCCCGATCACGACGACAAGCGGCTACGTCACGGACACCAGCTGGGGTTATCGCCTGGTCGTGGCGCCCACCTACAACAATGTGTTCGGCACGGCCTGGAACATGACGCCTCGTGTGGCCTTCAACCACGACGTCAACGGCGTGGCCCCCGGGCCCGGCGGCAATTTCGTCGAAGGGCGCAAGCAGGTCACGCTGGGTGTGAACTTCAGCTACCTGTCGCGCTGGCAGGCCGGCGTTTCGTACACCAGTTTCTTCGGTGCCGGCAAGAACAACCTGCTGAGCGATCGCGACTTCCTCGCGGCTTCGCTGAGCTACTCATTCTAGAGCGGAGGTCACAATGACAGACAACACCATCAAACCCGGACTGACGATCTTCGCCGCCGTCTTGGCGGGCGCTGTGCTCGTCGGGTGCGGAACGGCCCCCGTGGCCGATGAGGAGCCGGCTCAGTCGGAACAGGCATCGATGTCCGACCGCTTCGAGTCCGAAGAGCAGGCCGAGGCAGAAGCCCAAGCCGAGGCACAAGCCGCAGAGCGGGAAGCTGCCGAAGCCGAACAGGCGCGCATGGAAGCCGAGATGAAGGCCGAGATGGAAGCCCAGGCCGAAGCCGAGGCCGAGGCTGAAAGAATGGCTGCCGAGGAAGAGGCGCGTCGCGAAGCCGAGGCCGCCGCTGCCGCCGAAGCCGAGCGCATGGCCGCCGAGGAAGAGGCACGCCGCCAGGCCGAGGCCGAAGCTGCCGCCGAGGCCGAGCGTATGGCTGCCGAGGAAGAGGCGCGCCGCCAGGCGGAAGCCGAGGCTGCCGCCGAGGCCGAGCGCATGGCTGCCGAGGAAGAGGCGCGCCGCCAGGCGGAAGCCGAGGCTGCTGCCGAGGCCGAGCGCATGGCCGCCGAGGAAGAAGCACGCCGCCAGGCCGAAGCCGAAGCTGCGGCCGCCGCCGAGGCCGAGCAGGCGGCTTCCACGCAGGAAGGCATGCAGCAGGAGGCCGAATCGGAGGCTGCCGCCGAAGCCGAACCGGAACTTGCCGACGAAGCCAGCGAGGAAATGGCCTCGGAGGAACCCGGTGACGTGGTCGAAGCCGCCGAGGATCCGATTGTTGCGCAGGCGGATATGGAGGTCATCCTCCCGCGTACCGAGGAGAACATCGCTCGGCTGGGCAACGATCTCACGCCCATGGGCTCGATCCGCGCCGGCAACGCCGAAGGCACGATTCCGGCCTGGGACGGCGGGCTGACCCGTGAAGACTGGCCGGACGGTTACCAGGTGGGTGACCGGCATCCGGATCCGTTTGCCGACGACGAGCCGCTGTTCACGATCACCGGCGAGAACTACCAGGAATATGCCGATCGACTGTCTGCCGGCCAGATCGCCCTTTTCGAGCGCTATCCGGATACGTACTTCATGAAGGTGTACCCGACCCGTCGAAGCGCTTCCTTCCCCGAGCGGATCTACGAGGCGACCATCGATAACGCCGCCACGGGTCGACTCGTGGCCAACGGTGAAGGCGTCGAGGATGTCTACGAGGGCTTCCCGTTCCCGCTGCCGCAGAACGCCTATCACCTTATCTGGAACCACAAGCTCAAGTTCAAGGGCATCGGTGGTGCGCGCTACAACAACCAGGTCGTGCCGACGACTTCCGGCGCTTTCCAGCTCATCAAGCTGCGCGAGGAACTGCTGGGCCTGTACTACCAGGAGGGCATGACCATCGAGGATACCGGCAATATCCTGCTCTACTTCTTCCAGGAAGTGGAGTCGCCGGCGCGACTGGCAGGCAACATCCTGCTGGTTCACGAAACCCTCAACCAGGTACGACAGCCGCGCCAGGCCTGGATCTACAACCCCGGTCAGCGCCGCGTGCGTCGTGCACCGAACGTGGCCTACGACAACCCGGGCACGGCGTCCGACGGCCTGCGCACCAACGACATGACCGATATGTTCAACGGTGCCATGGATCGCTACAACTGGGAAATCGTCGGCAAGAAGGAGATGTACATCCCGTACAACTCCTATGGCGCCCACAGTGGCGACATCACGCCCGACGACCTGGTGCGCCCGGGGCACCTGAACCCGGAGCACATGCGATATGAACTGCATCGTGTGTGGATCGTGGATGCCACCCTCAAGGAGGGCACGCGTCACATTCATCCGCGCCGTACGTTCTACCTGGACGAGGACAGCTACCAGATCGCACTGACCGACCACTACGATCAGCAGGGCAACCTGTGGCGCGTGTCGGAAGCGCACACGATCAATTACTTCGAGCTTCCGACGTACTGGTCGTCCATCCTGTCGCACATGGACCTGCAGTCGGGTCGTTATCTCGCGACCGGCCTGGATAATCAGGACCCGGTTCCCAGCTTCAACGTGGAGCTCGACCCGAGCAACTACACGCCGCAGGCACTGCGCGTTCGGGGTCGACGCTGATTAGCGTCGAGTAATGGCAATCCAGCAGGGCCGGCCTCTTGGCCGGCCCTTTCGTCTCGGAGTTTCGTCCATGAGTCTATTCAAGCAGTTTGCGCTGGCCCTGCTCTTCCTGCCGGTTCTGCTCCAAGCGCAGGAGATCGAACCCACACCTGCCGAAAGTGTCCCCCTGGCCGACGAGTCCCTGATCCTCGATGTCACCCGAGCCGGCGAGCGTTTTGTCGCCGTGGGTGCACGCGGTCATGTCCTGCTTTCCAGTGATGGCAAGGAATGGGAACAGGCCGAGGAAGTCCCGGTGCGGGCTACGCTCACGCGAGTGGAGTTCGTGGGAGGCAGGCTCTGGGCGGTCGGTCATGACACGACCATCATTCACAGTACCGACCTGGGCCGGACCTGGACGCTCCAGCATTTCAAGCCACTATGGGACGGCCCCATTTCAGAGCAGCCGCTGCTCGACGTGCACTTCTTCGATGCCAATCGCGGCATGGCAGTGGGCGCTTACGGACTGATCATGCAGACCGACGACGCCGGGCGGTCGTGGACGGCCACGCACATGAGCGAGGTGATGACCTCCGAGGCCATCGAATGGGAGCAGCCCGAGCCTGAAGAAGAGATGGACCAGGGCGAGGATCCCGGCGACCAGTTCTACGACGCCTCCCAGGACTTCGATCGGGGCTGCTACGAATTCATGGAGTGTCATCTCAATGCCATCCTCGCCGTGGACAACCAGCGGGTGATGGTCGCCGCAGAAGGCGGCTACGGTTTCCGTAGCGAAGACGGCGGACAAACCTGGGAGAGCTTCCGCTTCCCGTACCCGGGCTCGATGTTCGGTCTGGTGCCGGCCACCGGTGGCGTGATGGCCTTCGGCTTGCGCGGGCACGTGCAGATGACCAACGACTTCGGCAGTAACTGGCAAGAACTCGACACCGGGATCAACGCGACCCTTCTCGGTGGCAGCGTCAATCCCGACGGCTATCCCGTTCTGGTCGGCGCCGGCGCCACGGTGCTGACCTACAACCCGCATACCGGCGAGTTCGACGTGTCACAGGACAGGCTGGGCAGTGACTATGCCGCGGTGTCGTTCAACAGCGACGGCGAAATGATCCTGGCCGGAGAGGATGGACTGAAAAATGAGTGATTCGAAAACGATGACCCGCCGTATCGCCGACGCCGTCTTCAGCATCAGGCCGCTGATTCTCCTCCTGTTCGTGCTCGGCACGGCGGCAATGGTGTATTACAGCCTGCAACTGCGCGTGGACGCGGGCTTCAAGAAGCAGTTGCCGCTCGAACACGAGTACATGCAGACCTTCCTCGACTACGAGGAGAACTTCGGTGGCGCCAACCGCGTCATGGTGGCCCTGGTCGATCGCGACGGCGACATGTTCACGCCGGAATTCTTCCGCGCATTCGAGGAGCTCAGCGAGGACGTGCTGTATGTGCCCGGCGTTGATCGCTCGACGGGTCGCTCCATCTTCACGCCCAACGTTCGCTTTGTCGAAGTCGTAGAGGACGGGTTTGCCGGCGGCAACGTCATTCCGGCCGATTTCTCGCCCACGCCGGAAATGCTCGAAACCGTGCGCTCGAACATCATCAAGTCCGGCGAGGTCGGGCGCCTGGTCGCCGAAGACTTCTCGGGCGCCATGGTCTGGGTCAACCTGATGGAGGAAAACCCCGAGACCGGCGAGAAACTCGATTACCAGCAAGTCGCGGCGGAACTCGAAGAGATCCGCTCTCGTTTCGAGAACGAGGAGCACGTCGTTCGCATCATCGGTTTCGCCAAGATCGTCGGCGATGTGGCCGACGGGGCCCGCGGCGTGGTCATGTACTTCGGCGTCGCGTTCCTGATTACTGCCGTCATTCTGCTGCTCTATTCGCACTCGATCTGGTTGACCGTCCTGCCGCTGGTCTGCTCGGTCACCGCAGTCGTCTGGCAGCTCGGCATCCTGAGCCTGATGGGCTTTGGCATCGACCCGATGAACATCCTCACGCCCTTCCTGATATTCGCCATCGGAGTCAGTCACGGCGTGCAGATGATCAGCGGCTGGAACGCCGAAAAGCTGTTCGGGGGTTATTCGCCCATCGGCCTGGTCCAGGAAGGCATTCCCCTGGAACAGGTCAAACCCGTGTCCAGTCTCGAGGCTTCCAAGGCGGTATTCGCCCGCCTGCTGGCGCCGGGCGCCATCGCGCTGCTGAGCGACACGATCGGTTTCCTGACCATCCTGTTGATCAACATCCAGATCATCCAGGAGCTGGCGATCACCGCCAGTATCGGCGTGGCCGTGATCATCCTCACGAATCTGATTCTGCTGCCGGTGTTGCTCTCCTACGTCAAGCTGCGCAACGAGGAGAAAAAGCGCCAGAAGCAATACGAGCACAGCCAGAAGCCGAGCATCATCTGGGACTTCATGGCCAAGTTCACGAATCGGGGCGTGGCCGTGGTTGCCGTCATCGTCGGCATCGCGCTCTTCGCAGGCGCCTGGGTCAAGTCCCAGGACATGCAGATCGGCGATTCCGAGGCCGGCGTTCCCGAACTTCGCGAAGATGCGCGCTACAACCGCGACGCGCGTGCCATCCAGGAACGTTTCTCGCTGGGCACCGACGTGATCAGCGTCATCGCTCAGACCGAAGCGAGCGCCTGCATCGAATCACACCAGATCATGGAAGCGATCGACCGCTTCGCCTGGCACATGCGCAACGTCGAGGGCGTCCAGCGCGTGATCACGCTGCCGATGGTCGCCAAGCAGGTCAACGCGGGCTGGAACGAAGGGAACCTGCGCTGGCAGATCCTGCCGCGCGACCGCTATGCCCTGGCGCTGACCACGCAGAACATTCCGACCGACAGCGGCCTGCTCAACCGCGACTGCAGCGCCATGCCGGTCATGATCTTCACCGAGGATCACAAGGCCGAGACGATCGACCGGGTCGTCGCGCGTGCCCATGAGCTGCAGGCCGAGATCCAGATCGAGGAACTCGGCTACCAGCCCGGCGGCGCCGCGGCTCACGGCAACTGGCCCGAGGAGGGTGAGCATCCCCCGCTGGTGTTCAGGCTGGCGACCGGCAACGTGGGCGTCATGGCCGCGACCAACCAGGAAGTGGCGGCGGCGCAGACGCCGATGCTGCTCTACGTCTACAGCGCCATCGTCGTGCTCTGCCTGATTACCTTCCGCACCGTGCTCGGCACGCTCTGCATCGTCCTGCCCCTTGTGCTGGTCAGCTACCTGGCCTACTCGCTGATGGCCTTCATGGGCATCGGCCTGAAGGTCAACACGCTGCCAGTCGTCGCTCTGGGCGTGGGCATCGGCGTCGACTACGGCATCTACATCTTCAGCCGAATGAAGGGCTTTCTGGATGCCGGCGTGGGTCTGGACGACGCCTACTACCGCACGCTGCGCCTGACCGGCCGTGCCGTGTTCTACACCGCCGTCACCCTGGCCGTGGGTGTGGGCACCTGGCTGTTCTCGGACCTGAAGTTCCAGGCCGACATGGGGCTGTTGCTCGCCTTCATGTTCATCTTCAACATGATCGGCGCCATGCTCCTGCTCCCGGCCCTGGCTCGCGTGCTGCTGGGCTGGCGCGAGAAGCGCAAGACCGCCTGAGATCCTCGGTGGTCCGTGGTCTGTAGTCCGTAGTCAGAAGGTCAGTAGCCTCTGACCACGGACCACGGACCACGGACCACGGACCACAGTCTCCCCAGCCCATGAGCAAGGCAACGCCCATCGTCGCCCTGTCTTCCGGCGGCAAGGACAGCCTGTATATGGTCGAGACCCTGCGCCGGGATCCCGCCTGGCGGATCGAGGCGCTGGTCACCACCGTCAACGAGACCAACGGGCGGGTGGCGATGCACGGTACGTCGAAGAACCTGCTGCAAGCCCAGGCCGACGCGCTGGGCCTGCCCCTGATCGTCATCGGCCTGCCCGAGAACTGCGACAACAGAACCTACGAGACACGGCTGGCCGACGGCCTGCGTCCTTTCCGGCAGCTGGGCATCGAAACAATCGCCTGCGGCGACCTGTTCCTGGAAGAGATCCGTCATTGGCGCGAGGACAGTTTCCGCGGCATGGGCTGGAAGGTCGTCTTTCCCATATGGCAGACCCCGACCGGGGAACTGGCCCGGCAGCTGATCCGCGAGCCTTGGCGGGTCGTGATTACCTGTATCGATACCGAGGTCCTGCCGGAACGCTTTCTCGGGGCGAGGCTCGACGCGGAGCTGCTGGAGTGGCTGCCCGAAGGCGTCCATCCCTGCGGCGAGAACGGCGAGTTTCACACCTTCGTCTGCAACGGGCCCGGCTTTGAAAATGCCATTGATGTGGTCCCGGGCCGCCGCGTCCTCGCGCACGACCGCTACCTGATGCTCGATCTCGAGCCAGCCTGACCGGGCAAAAGCCCGCCGGCGGCGACTGGGCTCAGTCGCCCGAAGCCTCGCCGCTTTCGGTGTCGGTATCCTCGACCAGGGCGCAGACGTGCTCGATTCCGTCGAGGATTCGCGGGGTGGGGCGCACCAGACGTTCGGGGTCGACGGACTCGAGCCGGGTACGTCCCTCACGGACCATTCGCGTGCCGCGCCAGGAAGAAAGCGGGTCGGTGTCCGGATCGTTGATGCCGGCGATGATCAGGTCGGGTGCTCGTGCGATGACCGCCTCCCGGTCGATGGCTGCGGCTTCGATGTCGAGATCCCCGAAGGCGTTGCGCGCACCGCAGGCGGCGAATACCTCCGTGATCACGTGCGGCCGGCCCAGGGTGAAGAGCGGGCGGGCCGAAACCTGGTAGAAGATGGATGCTTCGCCATCTCCGCCGTGGCGATCGCGCAACGCGCGGAGCTCACGCCGATATGCTCCGGCGGCCTCCTGCGCGCGCTCTTCCGCTCCGAGCCGCCGGCCGATCCTTTCCAGGGCGTCGCCGATGTCGGACAGGCTCCGGGTCTCGACCCACAAGACCTCGATTCCCAGGGATTCCAGCCGGGCTGCCACCGCCTTGGGCGTCCCGCCCGTCCAGGCCAGGGCGAGGTCAGCTTCGAGCCCGAGAATCGTCTCCATGTCGAACCGAAAGGCATCGCCGATCCGCGGCAGCGCCTTTGCCGCATCCGGCCAGTCGCTGTAGGCCACGACCCCCACCAGCCTGTCCCCAGCGCCCGCCGAGTAGGCCAACTCCGTCAAATGCGGCGCCAGACTCACCACCCGCAGTACTTCCTTTGCGGTCACACCGGCGCAGGCCGTAGCCAAGGCCACAATGAGAAGCACTCGGCGTGCCAATGCCCGCCCCGGAAACTGGCGCGAAGCGCCATCCCCGACCTGATCCGGGACCTGCCCGATGAAACCTGAAACCCGAAACCACATAACGCTAGATCTGATACGCATAAGCCAAGGTCAGCGTCAGCACGACCCATAGCACCAGCATCAAGGGCAACCCGACCCGCACGAAGTCGTTGAACTTGTAGCCGCCGGCGTTCATCACCAGGAGGTTGGTCTGGTAGGCCATGGGCGTGGCGAAGCTGAGGTTGGAGCCGAAAAGGACCGCTAGCACGAAGGGCTCGGCCGGCAGCATCAACTGCTGGGCCAGGCTGATGGCGATCGGCGTACCGATCACCGCCGCGGCGTTGTTGGACACCACGTTGGTCAGAGCCGCCATGGCCAGCATGAGCAGGCCCAGGATGGCCCAGGACGGAATGCCGAAACTGATCGACAGGAATATCTGCGCAATCCAGTCGGCGCCCCCGGTACGCATCAGGGCCGCGCCCATGGCCAGGGAGGCGACGATGATCATCACCACCTGGATCGACAGGGCGTTCATCGCCTCTTTCCAGTTCAGGCAGCGCGTGAGCAGCATGGCCAGCACGCCGGACACCGCGCTGATGGCGATCGGCAGGATGCCGAAGGCGGCGATCGCCACGACGAGCACCATGATGCCCAGCGCGATTGGCGCCTTGGAGGTCTTGGGCAGGTTGACCGAGCCGTCGAGCACCAGCAAGTCGCCGCCTTCCTTGAGCTGGTTCAGCCGCGAACTGGGGGATTGAACCAGCAGCACGTCGCCGGAACGCAGCACCGTGTTGTCCAGGCCGGTCGAGCGCGTCTGGTCCTCGCGGTTGTAGCGGTGCAGGGCCAGCAGCCTCAGCCCGTAGCGCGACAGCAGCCGCGCCTCGCTGATGCGCGAGCCCACTAGCCTCGACTGGGGCGTGACGGCAACCTCGGCGATCTTCTGGTCGCCGGGTCCGAGCGGATGGGCGTCGTCGACTTCGACGTCGCCGGAGAACAGCCGGCCGCCGAGCAGATGGGCGTACTCGCGCAGGTTGTCCCGCGTGGCGGTGGTGGTGATGCGATCACCGGCCTTGAGCGCCACGTCGGGCAGCGGCGTGACGAAGACGCCGGG
>JAASTB010000394.1 GCA_021767625.1 Wenzhouxiangella sp. | reverse complement strand
CGGCAGGGCCGAGACCGGGACCATCCACGCGTTGTCCAGATTCATGTTGCGGCACTTCACCGCGTCCTTTTCCGTCATGAAGATCGGCAGGTCGTCGCCGAAGTCCAGTTCATCCCGCGTGAAGCGGTGACGGTCCGGGAACGGATGCGGGATCACCTCGATGCCGTTGACGCGCAGCATATCAAAGAAGCGCTCGGGATGACCGATACCGGCCACCGCATGCACCTGCTGGTGGCGGAACACATCGAGGGTGTTGGCCACGGTGGCGTCCTGCACGTTCACGGCGACGTTGCCGCGCAGGCCCATGGCGAACTCGCCCTGCTTGGCCATGCCGCTGACGACGGCGAAGTCGCAGTCCTGCAGGCGCGACAGGGGTTCGCGCAGCGGTCCGGCTGGCAGGCAGAACCCGTTGCCGAAGCGGCGCCGGCTGTCGATCATCGCGATCTCGATGTCCGCCTGCAGCCCGTAGTTCAACAGCGCATCGTCGGCGATGAGCACGTCGACATCCTGCGCCTTGACCAATTCGCGGGCCGCGCGGCGCCGCTTCGGGCCGGCATACACCGGGCAGCCGGCGCGGGTGGCGATCAGTACGGGCTCATCGCCCACCTCGACGGCGTCGCTGCGGCCGGTGACACGCTGTGGCCACTCCTTCGCCGTGCCGCCCTCCCCGCTGCAGATCACGCCGGGACGATAGCCATTGGACTTCAGGTGATTGGCGAGCCAGACCACCATCGGTGTCTTGCCCGAACCGTCGACGGTGATGTTCCCCACGACAATCACCACCGGCACCTTCAGGCGCGGCCAGATCCGGTTACGTAACCGGTACAGCGCACGACGCGTCAGGGTCCATGCGCAATACAGTTTCGAAAACGGCCAGAGTACGTATGCAATAAAACCTTTCTTGTACCAGTGCGGCTCCAGGTCCATTACCAGTCAAATATCCTTTGGAGGAATTCATCGATGGTTTTTTGCAATTTTCGGCGTTCATCCCAGAACAGTCGTCGGCAGACATCCCCCTGCCGCCGGCCCTCCATCGGGGCCTCGCGGTACGTCGACCAGAGGTCGAGCACCGCTTGATTATTGTCCATCTGGCGGAGGTTTTCCGCGAGTGACGCATGCAGCGTGCTCAGGCCCGGCTTGATACTGATGGCCGAGCCCCCGGAAAGCGCGGACCACAGTGTGGCCTGCTCCGCCTGTTCAAGATGCCCGGCATTGGCGGCGCTGGCAATGGCGCCGAACCATTTCGGGTCATCGACCCAGACCACGCTGCCCGCCGGAAGCGCCCGGCGCTTCCAGTCGGAAATGTCCAGGTCGGCGCCGCTGCCGGCATCCGGCGCCCCGTCCGCCGAGACGAACAGCACGCCCGTATCGGCCAGTGGCGAGGCACGCCACGCGCGTGCGAAGTCGGCGGCCCCGTCGGCCTCACCCTGCCACCACCAGATCTCCCTCTCCTCGCCACCCTCGACGATGCTGCGCAGGGTGGTGTCGACCTGGGCCTCCACGAACAGGCTGTGCGGATCGGCCGGCTCGGCAACAAAGCCGGCGGTGCCGGCGTCCTGCCACGCGGCCTGCTGGGCCGTATCGACCGGGTAGGCGGCCTCGACCTGCCCCCTGCCCGGCTCGGTGTTGAAGGCGATCACATGCGTGCCGGCATCGTGCGCCTGGCGGGCCAGGTTCTCCGGAAAGGCACTGTCGACCACCACGATACCGAAGGGCTGCAGGCGCTCCAGTGTGCGCTTGACGACACGTGGCACATCGCAGGGGCCATAGCCCAGGCCGATCTTCTGCATGCCGGCGACGCGTTGTTCGAGGATGTCCTCGTAATCCTCCTCGAAGGTCAGTACCAGGCGCACATCGAGGCGTTTCTGGCGGATGGCCCCCATGAGTTCGACGCCGAGACGGACCGAGTCGCGCGAACCGCCGGCCTTGATCCAGATGATCTTGCCCTCGCCCGCCGGCTGACGCAGGTACCCCAGGCGCGCATTGGCACGCGCGTGCTCGCCCTTGAAGCGGTCACGCCAGCTCTGTCGAAACACCGTGAAACGGGATGCGGTGTAGCTCTTGGGGTTGTGGCTCATGTCGCGTTCGGTCGTCGTCGGCCCCGCACCGCGGCGGGGCCTGGCAATGAAGGCACCTGCGCGGCGCGGGGTCGCGCTAGGGGCCTTCGCCCTGGGTGGTGGCGATCGACATGCGCGTCAGCCCGACCTTCTGCGCCGCATCCATCGCCGTGACGACGGCCTGGTGCGGCGTGTGGGCATCGGCGCGAATGATCAGCGGCACGTCGGTGCGCCCGCCGGCGCCTTTCTGCAGCGCGGCACGTACCGTCTCCGGCTTGGTGTTCACCAGCTCGTTGCCGTCGAGGAAGTAGTTGCCGGCGGCGTCGATGACGAGTTCCAGCTTGTCCACCTGCTGCTCCTCGGGCGCCTGCGATGCCTGCGGCAGGTCGATCTTGAGCTCGCTGGCACGATCGAAGGTGGTCGTGACCATGAAGAAGATCAGCAGCAGGAAGACGACGTCGATCAACGGCGTGAGGTTGATGTCGACGCTTTCGGCACGGCGCGGGCGGAAATTCACGCGGCG
>JAASTB010000393.1 GCA_021767625.1 Wenzhouxiangella sp. | reverse complement strand
GCCTGCTCTCCGGCGAGGACTTCCGCACCCTGGCCGCCTGGGGCTTCATCGAGCTGCTCGAGGGCGGCTACACCACCACCGGTGAGTTCCATTACCCGCACCGCCTGGGTGGGCAGTCGCCAGAGCAGACCGCCGGACAGGTTCTCGAGGCCGCGCGAGAAGCAGGCTGTGGCCTCACCCTGCTGCCGGTCTGGTACCGCTACGGTGGCTTCGGCCGCCAGCCGCTCGGCTCGAGGCAACAGCCCTTCGGCATGGAACTCGACGAAATGGCCGCCCTGGTCGAATCGCTGCAGGGCGCGGCGCGTGGACTCCAGCGCGTCGGTGTGGCGCCGCACTCCCTGCGCGCCGTCGACGCCCGCGACCTCCCGGCCCTGCTTGATGGCATAACGGCCGGACCGGTCCACCTGCACATTTCCGAACAGCCGGCCGAGGTCGAGGCCTGCCTGCAGCATCACGGTTGCCGGCCGGTCGAGTGGCTGCTGCGCCACGTCGAGGTCGACGACCGCTGGTGCCTGATCCACGCCACGCACGCCAGCGAGGCCGAAGTGCGCGCGCTGGCCGAGCGTTCGGCCGTGATCGGCATCTGCCCCACCACCGAGGCGGATCTCGGCGACGGCCTGTTTCCCGTGCGCGAGTACCTGGACGGCGGCGGCCGGGTGGCCGTAGGGTCGGACAGCAACCTGGTGATGTCGGCCGCCGAGGAGCTGCGCCTGCTCGAATGGGGGCAGCGCCTGCGCCTGCACCAACGCAACGTGCTCTGCGACGCCGGTGAGCACGTCGGCACCAGCCTGTGGCAGCACGCGGCCCGGAGCGGCTCCCATGCGCTCGACCAGCCGGCCGGGCAACTGACCGAGGGTCGCCGCGCCGACCTGGTCGTCCTCGACGAATCCCATCCGATGCTTGCCGGGCTGCGGCCCGAGGACATGCTCGACAGTTTCGTGTTTTCGCACGCGGCGGGCATGATCGAGGAGGTTTTTGTGGCGGGCCGGCGGGTCGTGGCCGCGGGCCGACATCCGGCCCGGTCCGAGCTGGCCGGGCGGGTCGCCGAGCTGCGCCGGCGGCTGGCGGGCGCGAGAGCGTCATGACGCCATCGGGACTGGCGCATTCCCCGGCGGCCGAACGCAACCGGAAACCCATCGGCGAGGTGCTGCTTCGCTGGCTGGCGCCGAAAGCGCGCGTGCTCGAAATCGGTTCCGGGACCGGCCAGCACGCCGCCTGGTGTCATGCGCTCCTGCCGGGCGTCACCTGGCAGGCCACCGACCTGCCGGAGCATCTCGACGGCATTCGCGCGCGCCTCGAGGTGGAGGCGCCGGCGCTCCCCGTGCCGCTGACGCTGGACGTGACGGCCCAGGAACAATGGCCCGAAGGGCCCTGGGACGTCGTCTACACGGCCAACACCCTGCACATCATGCCCTGGGGCCACACGCCCGCGCTGCTCGAGCGCTCGGCCGAGCGCGTCCGGCCCGGCGGCCTGCTGGTGATCTACGGGCCTTTCCGCGACGGCGAGCGCTTCGACGCTGACAGCAACCGACGCTTCGACGAACAACTGCGGCAGCGCGATCCCGCCATGGGCATCCGCGACGTCTTGAAACTGCGTCAAGAGGCCGGATCTTTCGGCTGGACGGCCGAAGCCGAAATCGCCATGCCCGCGAACAACCGAATTCTGATCTTCAGGAGAAACGAATGAGCGTCGACTACGACGAACTGGCCCAGCAGGCCGAAGGGCTGCTTTCCGGGCAGAAGCACCGCATCGCCAACGCCGCCAACCTCAGCGCGCTGATCTACGACGCCCTGCCCGAGGTCAACTGGGCCGGCTTCTACTTCCTGGAAGGCGACGAGCTGATCGTCGGGCCCTTCCAGGGCAAGCCCGCCTGCGTGCGAATCGAGATGGGCAAGGGCGTTTGCGGCACCGCGGCGGCCACGCGCGCCACCCAGCGCGTCACCGACGTGCACGCTTTCGAGGGGCACATCGCCTGCGACCCGGTTTCGCGTTCGGAAGTGGTCGTGCCGCTGATCGTCGATGGCCAGGTCATCGGCGTACTCGACATCGACAGCCCGCGCGAAGGCCGCTTCGAAGAGGCCGACCAGCGCGGGCTGGAAAAGCTGGCGGAGATCTACGTCAGGTCGCTGGGCTGAACCAGCTTGCGGATTTGCCCGCAGCCCGGGGCGGGCGGCATGTCCGCGTCGATGATCACCAGGGTGCCGGGCTGGATGCCCAGCCTCGGTCGCTGGTTGGTCAGCCACTGCACCAGCCACTCGAAACCCGGGTTGTGACCGACCAGCAGGAGTGAATCCGCTTTCTGCTGCTTCTGGAGCACGCCGATGAGGTCCTCCTCGAGCGCGTCCCAAAGCGCCGGTTCCACGACCTGCTCGGGGCCTTCCAGGCCGTCGAGCGTTAGCCGCGCGGTCTCGCGCGTGCGCACCGAAGGGGAAACGCGAACGGTCGACGGCACGTCCAGGCCGGACTCGCGAATCCATTCGCCCAGTTTTCTTGCGGTTTCCCGGCCGGAGTCGGCCAGCGGACGATCCTCGTCCTTCTCGTCAGCCGCGGCCGAGCGGGCGCGGGCGTGACGCAAAAGCCACAATTCCAT
>JAASTB010000392.1 GCA_021767625.1 Wenzhouxiangella sp. | reverse complement strand
GGCCGACCCGGTGCGGAGACCGGCGTCGGCCGGGTTACTCGTCGGCGGCCGCGGCAAGCGAGGTCATGCCGCGATTCTCGTGGCGCAGGTCGCCCTGGACCACCTCGATGACCACGTTCCAGATGCCGGGCAAGGGCAAGGTGATCTCGTGTTCATAGACGCCGGGGGCGGTCTCCTGCAGCGCGTAGCTCGCATCGCGGCGCCGGTCGGAGGGGCGCAGGAAACTGACCTGGACGGCGGCACCCTCGATCGGCGCCGACTCGCGGTCGCTCACTTCCACGCGGAAGGTGGCGGCCTCGCCGGCCTTCGGCTCCTCGACCCATCCCTTGCTCAGCTGCCAGCCGCGGCGTTCCTGTTCCTCGAGCTGTCGAAGGTAGTCGTTGTACAACGACTCCTTCTTCTGGAAATCGTGGGAGACGGTACCGGGGAAGAACGAGGTGATCTCGCCGCCGGCGCGCGGTTCGGGCAGCAGCAGGGAGGCCATCTTCTCGCTCATGCCGCGGTCGGAGAGCATGATGATGGTCGAGTCGACGACCACGAGGCCGAGGAAGAACACGACGATCGTCGTGGGGCCCCAGTGGAACCAGCGGCCGTTGCGTTCCTCCTGCTTGCGCGCCTCCCAGCTGGTCGTGATGATGCCCAGCCCGTAGGGCGTGATGACGTACAGCGCGATGTGGATCGCGAACACGTCCGCACCCGGCCAGGAGAAGATCGAGACCGGCACGTAGATCCCGATCACGGCGAAGATCACAATCATCGCGACGTGCTTGCCGCTCAGGCGGGTGAGCTTGTAGAGCAGGACGAAGGCGATGAACGCCAGCGCAACACCTACACCAAGGCTGACGAGCAGATTGGAGAACATGACTTAGAAGCTCCGAATTACGGTGTATGGAAGCGTGACTCGACCGTAATCGGCTTGATGTCGTCTCGCTGCGTCGGCGTAAGCACGAAGGTGAAATCGCGCTGGGTCGGCCCTTGACCGGCCGGCCGCGCCGAGATCACCTGCACCAGGAGGCGGGCGCTCTTTTCGGGCTCCACGTGCAGGATATCGATGCGGCCGGTGTCGAGTTCGGCAGACGGTAGACCCTCGATACTGACGGCGAGTTCCAGCGGCTTTGTGGTCTTGTTGTTCGCCTTGATTTCATAGCTGTTGCGGATACGGCCGTCGGACAGCTGGACGTAGAGCGGCTGCCGGATCTGGCTCACGGTCGCATCGTAAGGCGCCTGGGCGGCGACGTTCCAGATGAGCGTACCCGTCAGTACGGCAAGCAACAGGCCGTAGCCCACGGTCTTGAGCTTGAGCACGCGGGTCTTGTTGCCCTCGAGCGCGTTCTCCGAGGTGTAGCGCACCAGGCCGCGCGGCCACTCCATCTTGTCCATGATGCTGTCGCAGGCATCGATACACAGCCCGCAGTGGATGCACTGGTACTGCATGCCGTTGCGGATATCGATGCCGGCCGGACACACCTGGACGCAGTAGCCGCAGTCGATGCAGTCGCCGACGCCCTTCGCCTGGCGCTCGTCGCGCGTCTTCAGGCCCTTCGCCACCTTGGATCGGCCGGCCGTGCCTTCGCCGCGCTCGGCGTCGTAGGAGACGATCAGCGTGTCCTTGTCGAACATCGCGCTCTGGAAGCGTGAGTACGGGCACATGTAGGTGCAGACCTGCTCGCGCGCGAGCCCCGCCATGACGTAGGTGGTCGCCATCAGGAAGAAGGTCGTGCCGTAGGCGGCGAACGGGGCCTGGCCGGTGAAGAACGCGACGGCGAGGTCCGGCGCGTTGCCCCAGTACATGGTGAAGCTGAAGCCGGTGAGGAAGGCGACGCCGAGCCACAGCAGATGCGTCAGGCCGAGCTTAGTGACCTTTTCACCGTTCCAGGGCTGTTTCGCCAGGCGGATGCGTGCCGGACGCTCGCCCTGCACGAGTCGCTCGATGGCGATGTAGACGTCGGTCCACAGCGTCTGGAAACAGAAGTAACCGCAGAACACGCGACCGGCAATGCCGGTGACGAAGAAGAGCAAAAAGGCCGCGATGGCGAGCAGCCATGCGAGCCAGAAGATGTCCTGCGGATGGACAATGAGGTCGAACAGGTAGAAACGGCGTCCGGGCAGATCCCAGAGCACGGCCTGGTCGGGCCCGACCGGGCGGTCCCAGCGCAACCACGGCAGCAGGAAGTAAACGGCGTATGCCAGCGCGAGAATGCCCCACTTCAGCCGTCGGAACCGTCCCTTGACCGAACGCGGATAAATGGGGATTCGCTTGGCGTAAAGCTCGATCGGTTCTTCTGAACTCATCGCCTCGACCGGTTGTAGTGGAGAGACTGGAGGGGTTGGCGGCGCCCGGAACAGGCGCCGCCGGGGTGTTGCGTTGGCGGTTTACTGGCCGCCGGACAGGCTGTAGACGTAGGCCGTCAGCAGCTTGATCTCGCCGTCGGACAGGCGGCCTTCCCAGCCCGGCATGTGACGGGAGATGCCGTTTTCGATCACGTGCTTGACCGCGGCGTGCTTGGCCGCGTAACCCTCGGCGCCGTTCACGTCGGCGACGGTCCAGATGGAGTCGGTCAGGTTGGCCGCACCGACGGATTCCAGACCGGTG
>JAASTB010000391.1 GCA_021767625.1 Wenzhouxiangella sp. | reverse complement strand
ATCAACGCCCGCCAGCCGGGTCCGGCCATCGTCCTCGAAGCCGGCGGTGTCATGGAACAAGGCGGCATGGTGGCCATGCTGGCCGACCGGACCTGGGCCAGCGAGGCGGCCATCGAAGTCGAGTTCCTCGGCGGCAGGACGCGCCTGCCGGCGGCCCCGCTCGCCATCGCCGACACCCTCGACGTGCCCGTGGTCATGGTCTTCGGGCTCTACGAAGGTCGGGGGCGCTACCGTTTGGTGTTCGAACCGCTGCCCGGCCCGGCCGCTCGCGCGGCCACGCGCAGCGAGCGCCGCAAGCGGCTGGACGAGCGGGTCCAGCGCTACGCCGACCGGCTGGCGCACTTCGCGCGTCAATATCCCTACAATTGGTTCAACTTCTATGATTTCTGGACTGCTGACACTGATCCTGATCGCCGCGGCCGGAACGACTGAGGCGGCGGCGCCGGAAGATCTCGACCGGCTGGTGGCCGCGCTCGCTCCCGAGGGCGAGCCCGCCGAACTTCATTTCCGCGAACGGCGCGAGTCGCCGCTGCTATCCGAGCCCCTGGTCGTGACCGGCCGGCTCTGGCGCAACCCCCAGGGCCAGCTCGTACGCCGCACGGTCGAACCGCAGGAGGCCACCTACACCCTGACCGCCGGCATGATCATCATCGAGCGCCCCGGCCAGTCGCCCCGCAACTACAGCCTGGGCCACGTACCCGAACTGGCCGTCCTCTACCACGGGCTCTCGGCCCTGCTGGCCGGCGACGCCGACGCGCTGCGCGAGCGCTTCGAGCACGAACTGTCGCGCGATGAGTCCGGCTGGCGGCTCAACCTGCAACCCCGGGAGCCGGCGCTGGCCGAGAAAGTCGACTCGCTGTCGCTGAGTGGTCAAGACGACAGGCTCGAGCGCTTCGAGCTGACCCTGTCCGACGGTGAGATCATCGAAACCGAACTGAGCCGCCGGCCGTGAGACACGTCTGGCGCCCGTTGCTGGCCCTGCTGGTGCTGGGCGGCATCGGCGCCCTGGCCTTGTCCGAGCTGGAACTCGATTACCGCCTCGACGCTTTCCTGCCGGCAGCCCGCACGGCACAGCAGGAAATCGTGGTCGAGCAGGTCGCCGGCGGCAGCGCCGGGCGGCTGATCCTGGCCGCCGTCGAAGGCGAGGACCCCATGACCCTGGCGACTACCAGCCGCGAACTGGCCGACGCCTGGCGCGACCTGCCCGGCGTGGCGCGAGTGGACAACGGCGACTGGTCGGACAACGAGGCCATCGTCGAAAAGCTGATGCAGGCGCGCTTCGTCCTGGCCAGCGACATCGCCGGGCGCGTCGAGCCGGCGGCCGTCGCGGCGGCCCTGGAAAACCGCCTGGCCGACCTGGCCCTGGCCGGCTCGAGGGTGGAACGCCTGATCGCCCGCGATCCGCTCGGACTGGTCGAGTCGCTCGCCGCCGACCTGGCCGGCGGTCAACGCGCGAGCACGATCGACGGGGTCTGGTTCGACAGCGAAGGCCGCCGCGCGCTGCTGCTGCTGCAATCGGCCCACGCCCCGTACGCGATCGAGGAACAGGCGCAGTTGCTAGGCGCGCTGCGCGAGCGTTTCGAGGCCCTTTCGCCCCCCGGCCAGCGGCTGCAGCTGGCCGGGGCGCCCGTCATCGGCGTTGCCAGCGCCGAGGCCTCGCGCTCCGATGCCCTGCGCCTGAGCCTCTGGGGCAGCGCGGTGGTGCTGCTGGTGCTGGCCTTCGCATGGCGTTCGGCGAGTGCCATGCTGGCCGGGGCGGTGCCGCTGGCCTTCGGCGTGGTCTGCGGCCTGGGCGTGACCGTGCTGGCCTTCGGGCAGGTCCACGGGCTCACGCTGGCATTCGGCTTCACCTTGCTGGGCGTGGCGCTCGACTATCCCGTTCACCTGTTCGGCCACGCCGACCGGCGCGCCCTGTCGGCCACGGCGCGCAATATCCGCGCCCCCCTGCTGCTGGGGGTCGCCAGCACCCTGATCGCCTATGTCGCCATCTGGCTGTCCAGCAGCCCGGGCCTGGCGCAGCTTGGCGCCTTCTCCGCCGCCGGCCTGGCCGGCGCCGCCCTGGCGACCCTGATGCTGCCGGCGCTGGATCCCGCCCTGCCGCGGCGCGTCCAGCCCACGCGCGTGACGCCCATCAACTGGCCGGCCGTTCCCCTGCTGCTGGGCCTGGCCGCGCTCGGCTTCCTCGTCTGGCAGGGACCGGACCGATGGTCCAACGACCTCTCGCGGCTGAGCCCGATCGACCGCGCCCAGATCGAGGCCGACCAGGAACTGCGCAGCGCGCTGGGCGGCGGCGACGTGCGCTACCTGATCGCCACCGCCGGCGACTCGCTCGAGGCCGCCCTGCGCGCCAGCGAGGCCACCGTGCAAGCGCTCCAAACCGCCCGGGAGCGGGGATTGATCGACGACTGGCAGGCCGCCACCGACCTGCTGCCCTCCGAGAGCACACAGCGCGCCCGGCTGTCGGCCTGGCCGGCGCCCGGCGAAATTAGCGAACGCCTGGCCGCCGCCGAATCGGGCTTCCGGGCCGACGCCTTCGACCCCTTCCTGTCGGACCTGGCCGCCGCCCAGGCGCGGGGACCGATCACGCGCGAGTTCT
>JAASTB010000390.1 GCA_021767625.1 Wenzhouxiangella sp. | reverse complement strand
CGGTCGGTCCAGGCGGCATCGGCCTCGATACCCGGTCGCCAGTCGGCCAGATTGACCACGCGCGAACCGTGCACCTGCTCGAGCCAGCGCGGCTCGGCCGGCAGTTCCGCGGCCACACGCGAAGCATCGCCATCGCTGCGCGTGGTGGTGAACGCGCCGATGCGCGCGTCGCCGGGCCAGCCGGGCTCAATCACTTTCATCGCTCGCCAGCAGATCGATCAGGGTCTGCATGTCGTCGGGAACGGGGGCGGAGGCTTCGACCCGCTCGCCGGTTTCCGGATGCGCGAAGCCGAGCCGGGCCGCGTGCAGCGCCTGGCGGGCAAATTGCTGCCAGGCCGTGCGCTGGGCCTCGCTCAGCCCCGCCGGCGCGCCGCGCCGGCCATAGACCGGGTCGCCGATGATCGGATGGCGAACGTGTGCCATGTGCACGCGGATCTGGTGGGTACGGCCCGTTTCCAGCTCGACATCCAGCAGGGTCGCGCCCTTGAGGCGCCGCCCCACGCGGTAGTGCGTCACCGCGCGCCGACCGTCGCGGCGCACGACCTGCCGACGGCGATCGACCGGGTGGCGGCCGAGCGGCTCGTCGATCGTGCCGCCGGCGATGATCTCGCCCCAGACCAGGGCCTGGTAGCGGCGCTTGATCTCGCGGCGCTTCATGGCCGCCACCAGGGCACGGTGGCTGGCCGTCGTGCGCGCGATCAGCAGGCAGCCCGAGGTGTCCTTGTCGAGCCGGTGAACCAGGCCGGCCCGTGGCAGGGGCGCCAGGCCGGGATCGAAATGCAGCAGGGCGTTGACCAGGGTGCCGTCGGGATTGCCGGAGCCGGGGTGGACGACCAGCCCGGCGGGCTTGTTGACGACCAGGAAGGCCGGATCGTCGACCAGCACGTCGAGTTCGATCGCCTGTGCCTGAAGCCCGGAGTGCGCTTCGAGCTCGGCGTCCAGCTCCACCCGCTCCCCGCCTGAGACGCGCAGCTTGGGTTTGACCGTGCCGCCGTCGACGCGCAGCTTGCCCTCGCGAATCCAGGCCGTGATCCGGCTGCGGGAAAAGTCCGGCCACAGCTCGGCGAGCACGGCGTCGAGCCGCTGTCCGGCGTGTGCGGCGTCGATCCGCTCCTGCTTGTTTACTCGAGTCGTCATCGGGTTCGGGCCGGTGGGCAGGTGCGGCGGGAGGATGGCATAATGGCCGGCCGCTGCCTGCATCAATTCGAATACGAGATCATTATGCGCAATTCCGCTTCAGCCCGTCGCCCGATTCTGCGCTTCGCGCTGCTGGCCCTGGTACTGCTCACGGTACTCGCCGCGTGCAGCCGCGAGGAAATCGAAGACGGCGTGCCGGCCGAGGAACTCTATGAACGGGCCAACGCCGCGCTCCGGGCGAAAGCCTGGCCGCAGGCCATTGATCGCTACAAGCAGCTCACCACGCGCTACCCGTTCGGCCGCCACGCCGAGCAGGCCCAGCTCGACATGGCCTTTGCGCAGTACAAGGCGCGCCAGTCCGAGCAGGCGATCACCACGCTCGACCGATTCATCCGCACCTACCCCACGCACCCCAACGTCGACTACGCCTGGTACCTCAAGGGGCTGGTCAACTACGACCAGGCCATGGGCTTCCTGCGCCGGATGTTTCCGGGGCAGGTCGTCGACCGCGACCAGACCAGCGCCCGCCAGGCCTTCATGGATTTCCAGGAGCTCATCCGGCGATTCCCGGAGAGCCGCTACGTGGCCGATGCGCGCCAGCGCATGGTGTTCCTGCGCAACGTCATGGCCGAGCAGGACGTCGTTATCGGTGAATACTACTTCCGGCGCGGCGCCTACATCGCCGCCATCAACCGCGCCAAGCACGTCATCGAGACCTATCCGCAGGCGCCGGCCAACATCGAAGCGCTCGACCTCATGGCACGCGCCTACTCGCGTCTGGACCTGCCGGAACTGGCCGCCGACACGCGACGCGTCATCGAGCACAACTACGGCGACGTCGAGCTCGAGGAAGACAAGCCCGGCTTCTGGGGTCGTCTGTGGCCGTTCGACTGATCGGCGAATCCAGCGCTTCGACCGCATGTCACCGCCGCCTTTCGCCGAGCGCGTCGACGGCCTGATCCGACGCGCCGAAAGCGCCCTGGGCGACCGCCTCAGGGCACTGCCCGTCAACGCCGCACGCCTGGCCGAGGCGATGCACTACGCCGCCCTCGGCGGCGGCAAGCGCCTGCGTCCGCTGCTCGTCTACGCCAGCGGGGAGGCGCTCGACCTGCCGGCCGACGAACTCGATGCGCCCGCCATGGCCGTCGAGCTGATCCACTGTTACTCCCTGGTGCACGACGATCTGCCCGCCATGGACGACGACGACCTCCGGCGGGGCCGGGCCACCGTTCACCTGGCCTTCGACGAGGCCACCGCCATCCTGGCCGGCGACGCGCTGCAGGCGTTGGCTTTCGAGGTGCTCACCGCCGTGCCCGACGCAGAGGCCTCGCGCAGCATGTCGCGCGAACTCGCCCGCGCCTGCGGCGTGGTCGGCATGGCCGGCGGCCAGGCCCTGGACCTCCAGTTCGAGGGCCGCAAGCCCGACCGGGCGGCGGTCGAAGACATGTTCATGCGCAAGACCGGGG
>JAASTB010000389.1 GCA_021767625.1 Wenzhouxiangella sp. | reverse complement strand
TGGGTAAGCGGGTAGGCCATCACCGCGCCGGCCAGGGCCTGCTCGCCGATCAGGCGCCCGATGTAGACGGCGTCCATCACCGCGTTGAGCCCGAAGGCCATCATCACCGCGATCGCCGGCCAGGCCATGTGCCACAGCACCTGCAGCCGCCCGCCGTAGAGAATCAGGTGGGCGTGCGGGTCGGCGTGCTCTTCCGGCAGCGCGGTTTCGGGCGTGGAAGCCAAACCGGGATCAGCCGCCGGCGCGCAGGATGCGAATGGGGGAAGTCTTCAGCACCGAGCGGTTACCCAGCCAGCCGCTGCCGATCACCAGCACGAAGGACGCCACGAAGCCGGTCAGCAGCAGCCCGGCCGAGGGCCGGTAGGCGAACTCGAACAGCTCCCGCGCCAGCAGCCAGCCGGTCAGGGCCGCCCCGCCGGTGGCCAGCACCGCGGCGATGAAGGCCATGGCGCCGTACTCGATCAGCAGGCCGCGCCGCACCATGCCGTCGTCGGCGCCCAGAGCGCGGATCAGTGCCGCCTCCTGGCGGCGCTCGTCGCGGGTGGCCTCCAGGGCGGCCAGCAGCACCACCAGGCCCGCGACCAGGGTGAAGAAGAACACCACCTGGGCGGCGCGCGAAACGCGATCGATGATCTCGCTGATCCGGTCGAGCAGGGCGCCGATATCGATGATCGAGACGTTGGGCCAGCCCTGCTGGACGGCGCGCAGCGGGCCGGCCTCCTCGGGCAGGCGGAAGCTGGCGATGAACTGGTGCGGCAGGGTCTCGCCGGCCGAGGGCGTGAGCAGGATGAAGAAGTTGACGTTGAACGACTCCCACTCGACCTCGCGCATGCTGGTCACCGTGGCCTCGAAGCGTCGGCTGCCGGCCTCGAAAAGCATGGTGTCGCCCAGGCCCACGCCGGTTCGCTCCGACCAGCGCTTGGCCAGCGAAATTTCGCCCGTGGCGTCGGGGGCGAAGAACTCGCCTTCGACCACCCGGTTGGCCGGCGGCAGGCGGTCGATCCAGGAGACGTTGACCTGGCCCGCCCAGCGATGATCGGGCGGCGGCTCTCCGTTGACCTCGATGAGGTTGACCGTCGCCATGGGTCGCACCTGCACGTTCTGCGCGCCGGCTTCGATAAGCGCTTCTCGTACGCCCTCGGTCTGGTCGGGCTGGATATTGACGACGAAATGATCGGCGGTGTCGGCCGGCAGGCTCCCACGCCACTGATCGAGGAGCTCCGTGCGCACGATCATCAGCAGCAGAAGGGCCATCAGTCCGAGGCCCAGGGCGGTGATCTGGATGATGCCCTGGCCGCGGCGGCGGTGCAGGCCGGCCAGGCCGAAGCGCCAGTCCGCGCGCGTGCGCTTCGACAGCTGCCGGCTCAGGCCCATCGCCAGCCAGGCCGCCAGGGCGAGCAGGGCGGCGAGCACGGCCGAACCGCCCAGCACGATCATCGCCAGGCGCAGGTTGCCCAGCTGCAGCACCGGAATGGTCAGCGCGCCGAGAATCGGCAGCAGCCACAACCCGCCGGCCAGCCCGGGCCGTGTGTCGAGCGAGCGATTGAGGATGCGCATGGGCGCCACGCCCCGCAGCGCGACCAGCGGCGGCAGGGCGAAGCCGGCCGCCAGCAGCAGGGTGAAGCTGCCGCTGCCCAGGAGGGGCAGCAGCCTCGCCGGCGGCAATTCGCCGGCCGGTCCGTCGGCCAGGATCTGGCCGATGATCGCCTGCGCCCCGAAGCCCAGCAGCCCGCCCACCGCGATCGCGGCCAGGGCCAGCCAGAGCAAAAGCAGGGTCAGGGCCAGCAGGATCTGCCGGCCCTCGGCCCCGAAGGCCTTGAGCAGGGCGACCAGGTCGCGCTGCGAGCGCGAAAAGCGCAGTGCAGCCAGTAGCACGGCCGCGGCGGCCAGGATGACGGCGGTCAGTGCGGCCACACCCAGGAATCGGCGCGCCTGTTCCAGCGCCCGGCCGGTGTCCGCCTCGGCTTCGGCGACCGTCTCGATGCCCTGGCGTTCTTCCAGGCGCGGCTCGACCCAGCGCCGGAATTCGGCCACGGCCGACTCGCTGCCGGCCACCAGCAATCGCCAGCGCACGCGCGAGCCCGGGCCGAGCAGTTCGCTGGCCAGCAGGTCGTCCATGTGGATGATCAGGCGCGGGGCGAGCATGAAGCGGCTGCCGCCGCGGTCGGGCTCCCAGGCCAGGACGCGCTCGACGGTGACCGGTCGGCGGCCGATGTCGACGGTCACGCCGGTGTCGGTCTCGAACAGGCGCAGGCCGCGCGCGGCCATCCATCCCGTGCCGGGCTCGGGAATGCCGGCCAGGGTCTCTTCGGGCGCGTCCAGGCGGTCGGCCAGCTTGAGCTGCCCGCGCAGCGGGTAGCCTTCGGTGACGGCCTTGAGGTCGACAAGATGGCTTTCCTCGCCGACGAACAGCACCGTGCTCAGCAGCGCGATTTCGGCGGTTTCCAGGCCCAGTTCGGAGGCTTTCTCAAGGTAGGCGTCCGGCAGCCGCTCGCGGCCGGTCACCACCAGGTCGGCAGCCAGCACCTCGCCGGCCTGCCGCTCCAGCGCCCGCCCGACCCGGTCGGTAAACAGACTCACCGCCGCCAGCGCCGCCGTGGCCACGACCAG
>JAASTB010000388.1 GCA_021767625.1 Wenzhouxiangella sp. | reverse complement strand
TCCGCATGCCCGGCATCGACGGCATCGAGCTGTGCCGGCGCCTGGTCGATCTCGACGATGCGCCGCCGGTGCTGCTGCTGACCACCTTCGACGACAGCGAACTGATGCTCGCCGCCGTGGACGCCGGGGCGCAGGGCTTCGCGCTCAAGGACATCTCGCCGGAAGATCTCGGCGAACTGATCGCGGCCATCGTGCGCGGCGAAGGCCGCCTGCAGCCCGTCAACACCTCGGGTATCGCCGAGCGCTACCCGTATCGCGACGACTCCCCGCCGATCGAGTCCTTCTCCGAGCGCGAAGTCGAGATCCTGCGCCTGATCGCCGGCGGTTATTCCAACCGCGAAATCGCCCGCTCCGTCCACCTGGCCGAAGGCACCGTCAAGAACTACGTCTCCGACATCCTCGACAAGCTCAATACCCGCGATCGGACGCGGGCGGTGTTGAAGGCGATCACGCTGCAGATCATCTGAAGGGTCGGGCGAGGCCGGTCGCTCACCGAATCCAGCCCGACGCTTCCGCCTGCTTTACCAACCACTGCGAGAGATGCCGGATGCCGGGTTCGTTCCTGCGGGCGGTCTTGCAGGCGAAGTGGAATTCGTCGCCGGTCTGCAGTTCGTGGGTGGGCAGCTTGATCAGGTCTGGGTCGCTGGCGGTGTCGAGCATGTAGTCGTTGGACAGGGCGATGCCCTGGTGATGGCGCGCGGCCTCGTGCGCCAGGAGCATGTGCGAGAAATGCTGCACGTGGGCATCCGCGGGCAGCTTCGCGTCGCCGGCGGCGAACCAGCGCCGCCAGTCCTCGCCGGGGCGTTCGAACACGCTGGCCGCCGACAGCAGGGTGAAGCGCGTCAGCCATTCCGGGCGGATGGTCACACCGCTGCCGCGCTTTCTCAGGCCGGCTTCGTCGAGTTCGTCGCGCACGCGGTTCCAGTACTGCCTGGAACACACGGCGAACAGGCGCTCGACGTAGAGGCGTTCGGAGCTGTAGCCGCGCTGGCGGTAGCGAAAGGTAATGAAGCAGTCGGCCAGGCGTTCGGACATCAGCGGCATGTCGGCAAGCATCTCCAGGTCCAGGTCGAGTTCGGGGTGCTGGCGCTGCAGGTGCGGCAGGCGCGGAATGAGCCAGCTCACCGCAAACGAACTCGGCACGGCCAGGCGGATGCGCGAATCGCTGACCCCGCGCAACTGCTCGCTGGCGCGCTCGATCTGGGCCAGGGCGGGGGCGATCGCTTCGAGGTAGCGCTCGCCCTGCTCGGTCAGGGCCACGCGACGGCCACCGCGTTCGAACAGGGTCTCGCCGAGATCGTCCTCGAGCTGGCGAATCTGGTGCGAGACCGCCGACTGCGTGACGTGGAGTTCCTCGGCGGCCGCCGAGAAGCTGAGCGTCCGGGCGACGGCTTCGAATACGGGCAGGGCCTTGAGCGGCGGCAGGCGCATTATCTGATTTTCTCATGGGTGATGAGTATTCATCATTTTACATAATGAATAGCCACACCCAGAATGACGGCATCGAATCCACCGTACCGGGAGCCGAAAGCCATGTCCGGACGCACCGTCAACAGCGCGATCTTCCTGCTGGTCGTCGGCAACCTGCTGGCGATCTTTTCCGATGCGCTCATCAAGTGGGCCAGCGGCGACCTGGCCGTGTTCCAGTTCGTGGCCGTGCGCCTGGTTTTCACGCTGCTGTTGCTCGTGCCCTTCCTGTCCCTGGTCGACTGGAAGGATTTCTGGGGCGGATCGCGCGTCCACCTGGTCCGGGCCCACGTGGGCCTGGGCGGCATCCTGTGCATGGTCGTCGCACTCGGCGCCCTGCCCCTGGCCACCGCCAACGCCATCTTCTACGCCGCGCCGGTGCTGGTGATGGTCTTCGGCGTGGCGCTGTTCGGCGAGCGCCTGAGCAAGTCCAGCCTGTTCGCCGTGGTCGGCGGCATGCTCGGCGTGATCATCATCCTGCGACCCACGGAAATGAACCTGGCCGGCTTCACCGCGCTGGGCCTGGCCGTGGCGCTGGCGGTCAACGCGCTGCTCGTGCGCAAGCTGCCCCGCGAGCAGTCGGTGGTGCACAGCCTGCTGCTGAACTACCTGTTAGCCCTGCCCGCCGCCCTGGTGCTGGCCTTCGTCGAGGGTGCGCCCATCGACTGGGGTTCGCTCGGCGCGGCCTTCGGTTCGGCACTGTTCATCCTGGGCTACAACATGACCGTGATCCTGGCCTACCGCCACGTCGACGCCAACCAGGTCACGGCCTCGGAGTACACGGGCATCGTCTGGGCCTTCGTGATCGGCTGGCTGCTGTTCGCGGAAGTGCCGGACCTGTGGTTCTGGGTCGGCACCACCCTGATCGTGGTACCGCTGCTGGTGCAGGCGCTGATGTCGGCCCGGCCCGCCGGGCGGCGGCGCCTGGCCACTCAGGTGGGCGGTTCGCGCCGCGCCACCGACCGGCTCTCGGCCGGCGGCGAGGCCGTCGAGATCACCTCGATCAGTCGGCCGGAAGGCGCTCGCGATCGTGCTTGCGATGGAAGTCCAGCGCCGGCCCCAGCGGCACGATGTAGTTCGGATTGATCGTGTCGTGGCTGCCGTAGTAGTGCAGCTTGATGGCGTGGAAGTCGACCGTCTCGGAAATACCCGG
>JAASTB010000387.1 GCA_021767625.1 Wenzhouxiangella sp. | reverse complement strand
GAAAACGCGGATGCAACCATGACGGATCGGGCAAAACTGGGCAGTCGGGCGCTCTTCGAGTCCCTCGAGACGGATGTCTACGCCAACCATGCGTCGCTGTCGCCGCCTTCGCGGTCGGTTCGCGAGGCGGTGGCCGCCACGCTGGACGGTTATGCGAGCCAGGGCATGGCCTGGTACGTCGAGGAGGTGGAGCGACGCGAGAGACTGCGCGACCGGCTCGCCCGCTTGATTGGCGCACCGCAAGGCAGCGTCGGGCTGGTGGGCAATACCTCGGCCGGCATCATCGACATCGCCCAGGGCCTTTCGTGGCGGCGCGGCGAGCGGGTGCTGCTTTTCGACGGCGAGTTTCCCACCAACGTCACGCCCTGGCAGCAGGCCGCCCGCCGCCACGACCTGGAACTGGTCTGGATGACGGCCGATGATTTCCGCACCGAGCGCGAAACGGCGCTGGCGCGCCTGGAGGCCGAGCTGGTGCGCGGCATCCGCCTGGTTGCGGTGAGCGCGGTGCAGTTCACGACCGGACAGCGCATGCCCCTGGCGGAGATGGGCGAGTTGTGCCGCGCCCACGGCGCCGAACTGTTCGTCGATGCCATCCAGGCCGTCGGCATCGTGCCCCTGGATGTGATTGCAATGGGCATCGACTACCTGGCCTGCGGGTCCCACAAGTGGTTGATGGCGCCGGAGGGTGTCGGTTTCCTTTACGTTTCGACCGAACGATCGGACCGGCTCCGCCCCGACATGGCCGGATGGCTGAGCCACGAGGACGCCTTCGCTTTCCTCACCCGCGCGCCGGGCGAGTTGCGCTACGACCGCCCCTTCCGGCCCGGGGCGCTGATGGCCGAGGCCGGCACGCCCAACACGATCGGCGCGGCGGGCCTGGATGCGAGCCTTGGCTTGATCGAGCAGATCGGCGTGGCGGCGATCCTCGAGCACGTCCAGGCCTGGCACGACGCGCTCGAGCCGGGCCTGATCGAGCGCGGTTTCGAGAGCGCGCGCATGGACAGTTCGCCCGGCCGTTCCGGCATTCTCAGCGTGCGCCGCGAGGATCCCTCGCGATCACCGGCCTGGGTGCAGGCACTGGCCGCCCGCGGCGTGGCCTGCGCCAGCCCCGACGGCTGGATCCGCTTTTCGCCGCACTGGCCCAATGCGCTCGACGAACCGCCTCGTGTGCTCTCGGCGATCGACGCGATTCTGGCTGACGGCGGACCGTTGCCGGATTGAGGGGCGGCCTTGACGGCCGTCAACGACATCGTGCCGGTCGCCGGCCATGCTGATGCGCTTTCGAACCGGACCGGATGCGCTCGCCCATGTCCATCAAGCTCGTCTGCCCGGCCGGCTCCCTGCCGGCCCTGACCGAGGCCGTGAACAACGGTGCCGACGCGGTCTACCTGGGATTCCGTGACGCCACCAACGCGCGCGCCTTCCCGGGGCTGAACTTCTCCGATCGCGACATCGAGCGTGCCTTGTCGCACGCGCGATCCCGCGGCTGCGAGGTCTACGTGGCGCTCAATACCTACCCGACGTCGGAAAAGCTCTCGCAGTGGTGTTCGGCGGTGGACCGGGCCGCCGACCTGGGCGTTGACGCGCTGATCATCGCCGAGATGGCGGTCATGGACTATGCCGCGCGCAAGCACCCGAACATCCGGCGGCACCTGTCGGTGCAGGGTTCGGCCACCACGGCGGCGGCGCTGAAGTTCTATCGCGAGCAGTTCGGGATCTCCCGGGCCGTGCTGCCGCGGGTGCTGGCCATCCAGCAGGTCGAGCATCTCTCCGAGCGCTCGCCGGTGGAGCTCGAAGTCTTCGCCTTCGGCAGCCTGTGCATCATGGTCGAGGGGCGCTGCCAGCTGTCGAGCTACGTCACCGGCCGCTCGCCCAACCTGGCCGGGGTTTGTTCGCCGGCCGAGTTCGTCGCCTGGGAGGACACGCCGGAGGGCAAGACCGCGCGGCTCAACGGCGTGCTGATCGATCGCTTCGCCGACGGCGAGCCGGCCGGTTACCCGGTGGTCTGCAAGGGGCGCTACCGGGTGGGCGATGAGACATTCCATGCGCTCGAGGAGCCGACCAGCCTCAACACGCTCGAGTTGCTGCCCAGGCTCCAGGCCGCCGGCGTCTCGGCGGTCAAGATCGAGGGCCGGCAACGCAGCGCGGCCTACGTGGGCACGGTCACGCGCATCTGGCGCGCGGCCATCGACCGGCTCGAGGCGAGCCCGGACACTTTTACGACCGAGGACGAGTGGCGGCGGGAGTTGACCCGCCTGTCGGAAGGCAGCCAGGTCACGCTCGGTCCCTATCAGAGGGCATGGCAATGAAACTGTCGCTGGGACCGTTGCAGTACTTCTGGCCGCGCGCGAAGACGCTGGCCTTCTACGAATCGATGGCCGGGCAGCCGGTCGATATCGTCTATCTCGGCGAGACCGTGTGTTCCAAGCGACGCGAGCTCAGGCTGCCCGACTGGCTGTCGCTGGGGCGTGAGCTCAAGGCCGCCGGCCACGAAGTGGTGTTGTCGACCCTGACCCTGATTGAGGCGGCTTCGGAGCTGTCGGCCTGCAAGCGCATCGTCGAAAACGGCGAGTTTCCGATCGAGGCCGGTGATCTCTCGGCCGTCGAGCTGTGCCGCGAGCGCGG
>JAASTB010000386.1 GCA_021767625.1 Wenzhouxiangella sp. | reverse complement strand
GCGGTCATGTCAGTGATGACCATGATAGGCGCGCCGGGTTCAGGGGGAATGGCCGCTTGCGTCTGCGATAATGCCGTCATGGACATCACCGCGCGTTCCGGTCTGCTCGAAGCCTTCTCCCGCGTGCTGGGGCAAGCGGGCGTCGTGCGCGACGCAGCCGATCTGGATCGCTACACCGATGAGCCGCGCGGGCGGTATCACGAACGGCCGCTGGCGGTGCTGCGCCCGGCCAGCACCCAGGAAGTGGCCGCTGCCGTCTCGCTGTGCCGCGAACACGGTCTCGTCATCGTGCCCCAGGGCGGCAATACCGGCCTGGTCGGGGGGCAGACCGTCGACCGACCCGACCGCGAAGTGATCCTGAGCCTGGAACGAATGCGCGCCATTCGCGAGGTCGATGCCGACGGCGCCAGCCTGGTCGCCGAGGCCGGCTGCACCCTGGCCACCGCGCAGGCCGCCGCCGAGTCCGCCGGGCTGCTGTTTCCCATGAGCCTGGCCTCGGAGGGAACGGCCACCATCGGCGGCAACATCGCCACCAATGCCGGGGGCCACCTGACCGTGCGCTACGGCAACATGCGCCGGCAGGTGCTGGGGCTGGAGGTCGTGCTTGCCGACGGCCGCGTGCTCGACGGCCTGACTTCGCTGCGCAAGGACAACAGCGGCTACGATCTCAACCAGCTCTTCATCGGCTCGGAAGGCACCCTGGGCATCATCACGGCCGCCTCGCTCAACCTCGTCTCGGCTGCACGGCAGAGCATGACCGCCTTCATCGGCGTGCACGACCTGCCGGCCACGCTGACGCTGTTGCGCCTGTTGCGACGTCACCTGGGCGAGACGGTCTCGGCGCTGGAGCTGATGCCGCGGCTGGCGCTGGACTTCGTGCTCGACTACCTGCCCGATGCGCACGACCCCCTGGTGCGCGAGTACCCCTGGTACCTGCTGCTCCAGTGCGACACGGCGGTCGCCGGCGACTGGCTGCAGGAGGCCTGCGTGCAGGCCCTCGAGCGCGCCGCCGACGAAGGCGTGGCGGCCGATGCCGTGGTCGCCGGCGACGACACCCGGGCGAACAGCCTCTGGCGGCTGCGCGAGGCCATCTCGCCGGCGCAGAAGACCGGCGGCGTCAGCCTCAAGCACGACATCTCGGTTCCGGTGGCGACCATCCCGGAATTCGTCGCCGAAACCTGTGCCGCCCTCGAGCGGCGTGTGCCCGGCATCCGGCCCTGCGTGTTCGGGCACATCGGCGACGGCAACCTGCACTTCAACCTGAGCCAGCCCGAGGCGATGTCGGCGGAGGCGTTTCGGGCGCTGGAGGGCGAGTGCAACCGGATCGTCTTCGACGCCGTCGCCCGTTACCGCGGCTCGATCGCCGCCGAGCACGGGATCGGCCGGCTGCGGGCCGGCGAGCTGGCCCGGC
Organism: Wenzhouxiangella sp.; assembly: GCA_021767625.1. Classification (GTDB taxonomy): domain Bacteria; phylum Pseudomonadota; class Gammaproteobacteria; order Xanthomonadales; family Wenzhouxiangellaceae; genus Wenzhouxiangella. The sequence continues at coordinate 1,225 of JAASTB010000386.1, read as the reverse complement.
GGGGCGATGCCGTTCGCCTCGATCTGATGCGGCGCCTCAAGCGGGCGCTCGACCCCGACGACCTGCTCAACCCGGGCAAGGTGCTGGCGCCCGATGACGAGTCCGGGTGATGACCCGGCGCGTGCTCGTGATCGGCGGCGGTGTCGTGGGGGCGACCACGGCGCTGGCCCTGGCCGAGCGCGATTTCGAAGTCACGCTCATCGACAAGCGCGACCGCCTCGCCGACGACACCAGCCACGCCAACGGCGGAGGGGTCACCCCGCTGCATTCCGAACCCTGGAACGGCCCGGCGCTGCCCGGCAGCCTCTTGCGATACCTGGGGCGCTTCGATGCGCCCTGGCGCCTGCCGCCGGGCGTCTGGCCTTCGCTCGGGCGCTGGGGGCTTCGTTTCCTCGCCCAGTCGCGCAAGTCGATTTTCATGACCAACGCGAAGGCCAACATCCGCCTGGGCCTTCATTCACTCGAGTGCCTGCGCGCGTGGCGCTCGCGTTACGGCTTCGACTACGCGCAAACCACCGCCGGCTCGATGCAACTGTATTTCTCCGGCCGGGCGCTCGAACGCGCGCTTGCCGCGCGGCGCGAGTTGATCGAAGGCCTGGGAGATGTCGAGCCGCTGGATGCCGCCCAAGTCGTGGTGCGCGAACCGGCGCTGGCCCCCGTCGCAGGCCAGCTGGCCGGCGGGCTGTTCTATCCCGCCCATGAATCGGGCGATGCGGCGCGATTCGCGCTCTGCGCCGCCGAGGAGGCGCAGCGGCAGGGCGCGCGCCTGCGCCTGGGTGAATCCGCGCGGCGATTGCTCTGCGAAAGCGGACGCTTGAGGGCAGTCGAAACAGATCGAGGTGAAATCGAGGCGGATGCCTGCGTGATCGCCGCGGGGCCGGAGACGCCGCACTTGCTCGGCCCGCTCGGCTTGCGCGTTCCGATCCGGCCCGTCCGCGGCTACTCGGCCAGCTTCGAGATCGACGACGCCGAAGCGCTGCCGACGCTTCCGCTGCTCGACACCGCCCGCCGCTTCGTCACGCTGCGCCTGGGCGAGCGGGGCTTGAGAATCGCCGGCCTGGCGGACTTCGCCGGTGATCGCCGAGCCGTTCCGCCCGCGCGAATGGACGTCCTGCTCGAGAGCGCGCGCCAGCTACTGCCCGGCCTGGCGGACCGGCTCACCCCGGCCGAGGGTCGCCTCTGGGCCGGCCTGCGCCCGGTCACGCCGGACGGACGAGCACTGCTG
>JAASTB010000385.1 GCA_021767625.1 Wenzhouxiangella sp. | reverse complement strand
GTGGCCGCGTATATCGCCGGCGTTACCGCGCCTCCCGGCAAGCGCATGGGCCATGCCGGCGCCATCATCGCCGGCGGCAAGGGCACGGCCGAGGCCAAGTACGCGGCGCTCGAGGAGGCCGGCGTCACGACGGTGCGCTCGCCGGTCGAGCTCGGCGATGCGATCGCGGGGCGTCTCAAGTAGGATTCCATTGCCCGTCGAGCGGGTAGTGGACTCAAACATGGGAACCACCGAAGACACCGAATACACCGAAGAAAGAAGTCATTCGGTGTTTTCGGTGAATTCGGTGGTTTCTTTATTCTAGGGGTCGGGACGACATGCTTCGTATTGCACTCGCGCAGGACGACTTCCGGGTCGGCCACATCACCGGCAGTACCGAGCGAATCCTGGAGCATGTCGCGACGGCGAGGGACGAGCTCGGCGCCGACCTGATCGTCTTTCCGGAACTGGCCTTGACGGGCTATCCGCCCGAGGACCTGGTGCTCAGGCCGGGTTTCATGCGAGCGGCCGCTTCGGCCCTGGACGAACTGGCTGGGCAGGTGCGCGGCATCGACGTAATCGTCGGCTATCCCCGCGCCGAGGGCGACAAGCGATTCAATTCCGTCTCCTGGCTTCGCGACGGCAAGGTCATCGGCACCTACGACAAGTGGGACCTGCCGAACTACGCGGTTTTCGACGAGCGGCGCTACTTCGTGCCGGGCGATGCACCGCTGGTTGTCGAGGTGGCCGGGGTGAAGGTCGGCGTGATCATCTGCGAAGACACCTGGACGCCCGAGGCCGCCCGTGCCGCGCGTGAGGCAGGCGCCGAGATCATCGTCTCGGCCAATGCCTCGCCCTTCTACGAGGGCAAGCACGCCGATCGCGCCCGCATCCTCTCCGAGCGGCATGCCGAGACCGGCCTGCCGCTGATCTACCTCAACTGCGTCGGCGGCCAGGACGAGCTCGTTTTCGACGGCCATTCGATGGCCATCGATGGCCACGGTGCGCTCTCCGAACCGGCGCCATTGTGTGCGGAAGCACTGCTGTGCGTCGGTTTCGACCCGGAAGACGGACGCTTCGACTATCGCCACTGGCCGGCGGGCGAAACCGAGCGACTCCCGGTCATTTGGGAAGTGCTCAAGCGGGGCCTGCGCGACTACACCCTCAAGAATGGCTTCGAGTCGGTCGTTTTCGGCCTGTCGGGCGGCATCGATTCCGCGCTGACCATGGCCATCGCGGTCGATGCCCTGGGTGCCGAGCGCGTCCTGCCGGTGATGATGCCTTCGAGGCACACCTCCGAGTTGTCGCTGATTCTCGCCAGCGAGCAGATCGAGATGCTCGGCACGCGTTTCGAGAACATCTCCATCGAGCCCATCTACCAGGCGCAGCTCAAACAGCTGGCCGAGGTCTTCGAAGGCACGCGCGAGAATTTCACCGAGGAAAACCTGCAGGCCCGCGCTCGCGGCAACGTCGTCATGGCGCTGTCGAACAAGTTCGGTCATCTCCCGCTGGCGACCAGCAACAAGAGTGAACTGGCGGTCGGTTATTCGACGATCTACGGCGATATGTGCGGTGGATACAGTCCGATCAAGGACGTGCTCAAGACGCTGGTCTACGAGCTTGCCGAGTGGCGCAACACGGTCTCGGAGGCCATCCCGCGCGGCGTGATCGAAAGGCCGCCCTCGGCCGAACTGCGCCCGGACCAGACCGACCAGGACAAGTTGCCGCCCTATGACGTGCTCGACGACATCATCACGCGCTACGTCGAGCAGGACCAGTCGATCGCCGAGATCGCCGAGGCCGATGCCGACGAGGCGATCGTGCGTCGCGTGGCCGGTATGGTGCTGGCCTCGGAGTTCAAGCGCCGCCAGGGTGCGCCGGGGCCGCGCATAACCCGCAAGGCCTTTGGGCGGGACCGTCGATATCCGATCACTTCGTCCTGGCGTGACCGCGGCTAGCTCGAGCACATCGCACGGGTTCGCGGCGATAGCCGCTACAATCGCGGCATGACACGGGTCGTGGACAGTCGCCGGCAGGATCGTCGTCATCGCGAGTTGGTTCGCGAGGCCTGCGCTCTGGTGGTGGCCGGTTTCGACGACTACAACGCCAGCTTTGCCGATATCACGCGTCGTGGGAAGCGCCGTTTCGAGAAGGGCGATCGGGCCGGGATGCGGGCCGACGTCGTCTCACGCCTGGAGCTCTACGACCGCATTGTCGATGAGACGATCTCGCGGCTGGAAGGCCTGCTGGCCAACCGCCTGTTCTCCCGCAGCATCTGGCGCGACATGCGGGCGGCCTTTGCCAAGATGATCGAGCGAAGGCTCGACGCGGAACTCTACAAGACTTTCTTCAATACCATTACCCGCCGGCTGTTCAAGACGCGCGGGGTCGATGCGGCCATCGAGTTCGTGGCGTTCGATTTCCAGCCCAGCGACCGCATCACCCACCCCGTGGCGCGCTATACCTACATCGTCGGTGATCGCCTGGCCGAAGTATTCGCCCGGATTCTCGACGACTACCGGTTTTCGCTGCCCTGGCTGGACGCCGAGCGCGATGCAAAGCGCCTGGCCGAACGCATGGACCAGGTGCTCGAGGGCGACGAAGCGCTTTCGATCGAACTGCTCGAGACGGTCTTCTACCGGGAGGGGCGCGCCTACCTCGT
>JAASTB010000384.1 GCA_021767625.1 Wenzhouxiangella sp. | reverse complement strand
TTTCGTCGACCTGCTTGACGATGATCGCCGCGTAGAGACTGTGGCTGCCGTCGTCGGCGGGCAGGCTGCCGGCCACCACCACGGAGCCGGCCGGCACGCGGCCGGTCGTGATCTCGCCGGTCTCGCGATTGTATATGCGGGTCGACTGGCCGAGGAAGACGCCCATTCCGATCACGGCGCCCTTCTCGACGATCACGCCCTCGACCACTTCGGAACGCGCGCCGATGAAGCAGCCGTCCTCGATGATTGTGGGGTTGGCCTGCAGCGGCTCGAGCACGCCGCCGATGCCCGCGCCGCCAGAGAGGTGAACGCCCGAGCCGATCTGGGCGCAGGAGCCCACGGTGGCCCAGGTGTCGATCATGCTGCCCGCGCCGACGTAGGCGCCGATATTGACGTAGCTGGGCATGAGCACGACATCGTCGCCGATGTGCGCCCCGCGGCGCACGGTGGCGGTCGGCACCACCCTCGCCCCGCACTGGTCGGGCGAATCGACGTCGCCGGAGAAGCGCAGGTCGACCTTGTCGTAGTAGTCGCTGACGCCGCCTGGCATGACGCGGTTGGCCGTGATTCGGAAATGCAGCAGGATGGCCTGCTTGAGCCAGCCGTTGACCTGCCAGTTGCCGTCGGCGTCGGGTTCGGCAACGCGCAGCTCCCCGGATTCGAGCCCCTGCAGGCAGGTATCGATCTGCCCGCGCAGTTCGCTGTCGGCTGATTCAGGGGAGAGCTCGCCGCGGCGGTCCCAGGCGGATTCGATGGCCAGTTGCAGTTTGTCGAGTTCGTTGAGCATGGCGTTTTAGGTTTCAGGTTTCAGGTTCAAACGTCCAACCGCTTCCGCAGTTCGGCCTCGAGCGCATCGCAGGCCTCGCGGTCCAGCGGCCCGCCGTCAGCGTCGGTGATGGTGAACATGTCCTCGACGCGCTGGCCGAAAGTGGCCACGCGGGCGTCGTGCAGGCGCAGGCCCCGGCTGACCAGGGCCTCGGCAATGGCCGAAAGCAGGCCCGGGCGGTCGGTGGCGGCGATCTCCAGGTCGGTGACGCCGTCGCGCGTGGACAGCATGATCTCGGAACGGCCCATGAAGGGCTGCAGGCGCCGTGGCACCGGGCGCGGCGGCAGGGGGCGGACCTCGCGGGCGGCCAGCTGGTCGACGAGCGAGCGCTTGAGACGTTCAGCGTCCGAATCGTAGAGCGGCTGGCTGTGAGCGTCCATGACCTGGAATATGTCCCAACTCTTGCCGTCGGCGGTGGTGACCACGCGCGCTGCCAGCACGTTGAGCTGCATGCGGTCGAGCTCCCGCGCCACCACCGCGAACAGGCCCGCGAAGTCCTCGGCGTGAACGAAGATCTCGCTGATGCCCTTGTCCTCGAGACGACGATAGGCCACCAGCGGCAGTTCACCGCCGGCCAGCACTTCGCCGGTCGTCCAGACCAGCTGCTCGGCATCGAGGCGCAGGAAAGCGCGGTCGGGCAGATGGACCCAGCAGGCCTCGACGGCATCGTCCCGGTGACCAAGCGCGCGCAGCTCAACCATCGCTTCCTCGCGGGTCTCGTCGAGACTGGCCTGGCGATCCACCGGATGCTCCAGACCCCGCCCCAGGGCCTCGGTCGTGGCCTTGTACAGCTCCCACAACAGGCTGTCCTTCCAGGAATTCCACAGTCGGGGGCTGGTCGCGGCAATGTCGGCGACGGTCAGCACGAACAGGTGGTCGAGGTGGCGCTGGTCGCCGACCTTGCCCGCGAATGCGTTGACGACTTCCGGGTCGGAGATGTCCTCGCGCTGGCTGGTGCGCGACATCAGCAGGTGCTGGCGCACCAGCCAGACGACCAGATCGCGGTCGGCGGCGGCCATGTCGAGCCGGTCGACGAAAGCGCGCGCGTCCTCGGCACCCAGTTCGGAGTGGTCTCCGCCGCGACCCTTGGCGATGTCGTGGAAGAGCGCGGCCAGGTAGAGCACTTCCGGGCGCTCGATTCGCTCGAATATTTCGATGGCGTGGGCGAACCGGTCCGGGTGCTTGGCATAGGCGAAGCGCCTGAGATTGCGGATCACGAACAGGGTGTGCTGATCCACCGTGTAGACGTGGAACAGGTCGAACTGCATGCGGCCGGTGATCTGCGCGAACTCCGGCAGCAGCGCAGCCAGCACGCCGTAGCGGTTCATGCGCGCCAGCTGGCTGTAGACCAGTCGTTCGCGCTTGAGCAGGGCCAGGAACATGTCCAGGATCTGCTGATCGCAGCGGTAGTCGGCGTCGATCAGGTAGAGGTGTTCGCGCACCAGGCGGATGGTCGTGGCGCGCACGCCGCGCACGTCCGGGTGGTCGGCCAGCACCAGGAACATGCGCATGATCAGTTCCGGGTACTGGACCAGCACGTGCGGGTCCTTGAGTTCGAGGTAGCCGTGGTGGATGCGGAAGAACGCGTCGATGTCGGCCGAGGGCAGGTGGCGGCGGCCGGCGAGCAACTCCTCGTCGAAGCTCTGCAACAGGCGTTCGTTGAGCCGCTCGAGCTGCATGACATTGCGGTAGTAGCCCTGCATGAAACGCTCCACCGGCTCGTTGCTCTCGCTGCAGTCGCCGAATCCGAATTGCTCGGCGAGGCGTCGCTGGTATTCGAACAGGAGCCGTTCCTCGGCGCGGCCGGCCGTCTCGT
>JAASTB010000044.1 GCA_021767625.1 Wenzhouxiangella sp. | reverse complement strand
TTGAGCGCCTCGGTGATTTCGGCAAGGTCCACATCGGCCGGTGTGCCCTCCATCAGGAGATGCATCGAATCCCTGAGGATGCCCCAGCTCGCCCACAGCAGCACGAAGCCGAATGCCATGCCCAGCAGCGGATCGATCAGTAGGAAGCCGGTGAAGTGGATGACTAGTGCAGTTACGATGATCAGTAGGCTGCCGATGAAAGTCTGGATAATGTGCCAGAGGGCGCCCTTGACATTGAGATCGCTGCGGCTCTGCTTCCAGATCAGGGCCAGGGAGATGACTTCGGTGACCAGACCGCCGGCGGCGGCCCAAAGCATCGGCGCCGGGGGCAGGTCGATGGGTTCGGCCAGGCGCATGGCACCCATGCCGATCACGAACACGGCCATGGCCAGTAGAAAGCCGCCGTTGACCAGCGCGCCGATCAGTTCCGCGCGGTACCAGCCGAAGCTACGGTCCTCGTCGGCGGGGCGGTGAGCCAGGCGGGCCGCGACGATGGCGACCAACACGCCACCCACGGCCGAGAAGGTGTGAAAGGCGTCGGATATGACGGCAATCGAGCCGGTCCAAACACCGATGGCCATCTCGATGATGAAATAGATGCCGGTCAACCACGCGGCAATTGTCATGCCGCGACCACTGGTTGGCATGTGGCCTGCGTGTGCGGAGCCTGAATGACTATCCATATTTGCGTCCTCTCATCTGACTGAAGTTGATAGCTAAGATGTCAACCATCGCCACTGTCTCGAATCTCATCGGCCCGTGTTCCCTTCGCGCCCCACCATTGCATGACCGCGATGCCAAGCAGGATTACCGCAATCCCGGCGAGCTGCAGGAGGGACAATGCTTCTTCGAAGAAGGTCTTTCCGATCAGTAAACCGAAAGCCGGTGTCAAGAAGCTGAAGATGTTGAGCCGGTTCAGGGGATAGCGCTGCAAGAGCGCGTACCACAAAAGCACCATCATTGCCGTGGCGAGCGACGAGAGCACCGTCAGCGACACCACCAAGCCGAGGCTCCACTGTATGTGCCAGGTCTCCTGACGGAGTAGGGACAGGGCGAGCAGAAATGCACTGCCGAACAGCAACTGAAGGCCCATCGGTCTGAGGATTTCTGTGCCTGCGAAGCGTTTCAGCAGTATGTTGCCGGATGCGGTGCCCAAGACTCCGACGAGGATCCATGCCATGCCGGCCAGGTATCGATGCCCGCCGAGCCAAAGAGCCTCGCTCCCGACCATTGTGACGCCGATAAAGCCGAGAATCATCCCGATCTGAACCCTTCGCGTCAGCGGCTCTTCCAGCCAGATGGCTGCCATCAGCGCAGCCACAAGCGGTTGGCTTCCCGCCAGCACCGTTGCAAGTCCCGGTGATACGCTGCCGCCGCCCAAGAACATTCCGCCGAAACCCATCGCGGTGAAGGTAAGGCCTATACCAGCCAGATGGAGCAAATTGCTCGGATTGGCCGTTGTTTTGGGTTGGGGAGGTCGCCGGAGAATGGTCGGAATCGCCAACAAGAGCAGCCCGGCGAAAAGCGCTCGCAGCGCGGCGAAAAGGAGCGGCGGCGCATCGGCCAGTCCGACGGTGATGAAGGGAAAGCAAATTGCCCACAGCAGCGCAACGACCGGCGCCCACACAAAGATGGAAAGCCGGCAACCCGTCATGTCTGATACCGGGAGTCATCCTGATCGCAATCATATCCATTGAATTCGCATAAGTCGCCACCGAGCAGCCAGCCGCAGACGGGATGACGAAACGGCGAAATCAAGCCCGTCATGGTGTCGTTCGCGCTGTAGAAGGATACGTTCACGACTTCCCATCCTCCTCACCGAATTTTCCGCGGAGAGAAGGGATGAAGCGTGGCGTGGCACTCGCGTAGCGTCGCCAGTCATTCCCGAAACGTGCTTCGCTCTCCCTCTCCTCGCTGATCGCCAAATGCAGGTACATCCAGGTCAACACCGGAAACATGACCAGCGTGAGCAGCGTCGGCCACTGCAACAGAAAGCCGAACATGATTGAAATGAAGCCGACATACTGCGGATGGCGCACATGCCGGTAGAGGCCTTCGGTTGCCAGGCGACCTTCTCGCTGTGCTCGATAGAGTTCCCGCCAGCCAGCGGCAATCAACCAGAATCCGAGACCGATGAAGGCAAAGCTGGCCAGGTGGAAGGGCCCGAAATGTGGATTGCCCTGCCAACCGAACAACATTTCGAGCAGGTGCCCGGCGTCGTGTGACAACCAGTCGATTCCTGGAAACCGTGACTGTAGCCATCCTGATAGGAGATAGATAGTCAGCGGAAAGCCGTACATTTCCGCAAAAAGAGCCACGAGAAAGGCACTGAAGGCGCTGAAACTCCGCCAGTCCCGCTTCGACTGTGGTTTGAAGAAGCTCAGGGCGAAGAGTATGAAAACTGCGGAATTGAGGACAACAAGACCCCATAGACCGTACGCCTGAATGGTTTCATGGTTCATGACGGTTGCCTCCACGCTGATCCGCATCACCGTGCGGTTGGTGTCCCGAATGGCTGCCGTGGCCCTTGTGCATGAAAATATGCAGGAAGGGACACGCCAGCAAGATCAGAAAGGGCAGCAGTCCAAGCAGGTGTGTGCGGTGCTCCCCTAGCAGCAGCAGCAACGCGAAGGCTCCGAATCCGCAGAGCACGATCCAGTATGTCCAGTTCACGGAGCGATTCGGCTGCCCATGATCGGAATGATTGTCTCGGTGGTTGTGGTCCATGAGCTCTTCCTCGTTGCTATAGTTGCGCCCGTTTGAGCAGTTGCGCGTTGATCGCGACTATGATTGTGCTGGCGGACATGAGCACGGCGCCCAGCGCAGGTGTCAGCAGGATGCCCCACGCTGCGAGCACGCCGGCAGCCAGCGGTATGGCAAAGATGTTGTATCCCGCTGCCCACCAGAGGTTCTGGATCATCTTGTTGTAGGTTGCGCGCGAGAGCGAAACAATGCGTGGGATGTCACGGGGGTCGGAGCGCACCAGCACGATGTGCCCGGCTTCGACAGCCACATCCGTCCCGGCGCCAATGGCGATTCCAATGTCGGAAGTGGCCAGAGCCGGGGCGTCGTTGACGCCGTCACCCACCATGGCCACGCGCTTTCCCTGCGCCTGCAGCTCGCGTACCTTGGTTGCCTTGTCTTCAGGCAAGACCTCGGCGAAGACGGTGTCGATGCCCAGCGCTTGGCCGACGGCATCGGCAACAGCCTGCGAATCTCCGGTCAGCATGGCCACCTCGATGCCGCGGGCATGCAGATCGTCGACGGCCTCGCGACTCTCTTCTCGAATGGCGTCGGCAACGGCAAATACGGCGATGGCCTGGCCCTCTGTCACGAGAAAGATGGCGGCCTGACCGCGTTCGGCACTGGCATCGGCTGTCTCGCTAAGGGCTTCCGGGATAGTGGCCTCTTCGGAGCGGAGTAGGGCTGCTCCACCCATGAGGTAGTCCTTCCCCTGAAGACTCGCGGCAACGCCTCGGCCCGTGATGTTTCGGAAGCTGTCGGGTGAGTCGTAGCGAATTGCCTTGTCGTCGGCGGTCTTGACGATGCCGCGGGCAATTGGATGCTCGGATTCCGATTCAATGGAGGCAGCGATTCGAAGCGCTTCGTCGTCGGAAAGTTCGTCAGCTGTTGCCATGTCCACAACACGAAATTCGCCGAGCGTCAGCGTTCCGGTCTTGTCAAACACGACTACGTCGAGATTACGTGCTTCCTCCAGCCCCCGCCGATCGCGGATGAGAAGCCCTCCGCGGGCACCTAGGGTGGTTGAAATAGCCACTACCAATGGCACTGCCAGACCGAGCGCATGCGGGCAGGCGATGACCAGCACCGTCACGACGCGGATGACCGTAAAGTCGACAGGCGCGCCAAGAGCGAACCAGACCAGCAGTGTGAGGGTCGCGGCGGCAATCGCGGCATAGGTGAGAAACTGGGCGGCGCGGTCGGCAAGGTTCTGCATCCGGGAACGAGATTTCTGGGCATCGGCGACCAGGCGCATGATCCCGGAGAGTTTTGTTTTGTCGCCGGTTCCGGTCACATTGACTTGCAGGGAGCCCTCGCCGTTGATCGTTCCGGCGATGACCTCCGATTCTGCGGCCTTCTTGAGCGGTCGAGACTCCCCGGTTACCATCGATTCATTCACCGAGGATTCGCCTTTCTTGACCACCCCGTCTGCAGGGACCTTTTCGCCGGGCCGGATGAGCACCAGGTCACCTTCTTCGAGGTCGGAAACCGCAACACGCTCCTCACCCGACCCCGTGATCCGCGTCGCCTCGTCGGGCAGAAGCTTCGCCAGTTCCCGTAGCGCACCGCTCGCCTGTGAAATCGAGCGCATTTCGATCCAGTGGCCCAGCAGCATGATGGTGACCAGTGTCGCGAGTTCCCACCAGAGCGCCTCTGCGGGAATGATGTTGAGCTGGACCACCCAGGAAAAGAGAAAAGCCACTACGATGGCCAGCGAAATCAAGGCCATCATGCCGGGCAGACCAGCGCGCAGCTCTCTAATGGCCCCCTGTATGAAGACCCAGCCCCCATAGAGAAACACGAACGTGGCCAGTAGCGGGGGGATCCAGATCGATCCCGGGAATGTTACTGCGGTATAACCCAGCAATCCCTCGATGTGATCGGACCAATACACCACCGGCAGTGTCAGGGCGAATGAAAGCCAGAACTTGTCGCGGAACATGGCTGGGGAGTGCCCCGAATGCTTGTCGTGCGACTCATGGCCTGAAGTATTTCCATGGGCCCCGTGTTCGTGCCCGGAATGGTCGTGTGAGTGTGAGCGTTCTTTTTTCATCTTCCTTGATCCTTACGAGTCAATGTCGTCCCGATCAGCGAGCCTCTGGCAGATGAGGTACAGACGGGAATTGGAGGACTGCTTCATGATTCAACCGAAGCCTTGGGCCGATTCCGCACGTTTGTGCGAACGGCTCCCAGCGAATATCGGTAGGCGACGAGCGGTATGACAATCCACTGGAGGAGCGGGGTCAGGCCCGTGCCAATCGGCGGCACTGTCGGCATGATGTCGCGGTAGGCCCAGGACTGTCTCAATTCCACGTTGAGCCATTCGCTGAACACGGTGTAGATCAGCCCCAGGAGTATCATGACAACAGCCACTCGGACGCGCCGCTTGTGCGGCCAATGGGCGCCGCCGGCGAAGACAACGGCGAGCGCCAGGGCGGCCATGCCGATGAGCGCATCGCCGATCGTGCAATGTATCGCTGCAAAAGCAATATGGCCTGCCGTGCCGGTCTGCCACAGCGTGTAGAAAGGCATGTGGGCAAATTCCCACAGCAGGCTCGCCGATGTCAGTACTGCCAGGTAGCGTATGCCGAATTGCAAGCTCGTTCCGAGGTTCAAGAGTCAGTCCTCACCGCTCTGGAAACCATCCCGGGTCTTGATTCGGATGACCTCATCGACGGGCTCGATGGCTACGATGCCATCGCCGGCCTGCCCGGTGTGAGCCGAGTCGACGATCAGATCCGCGATCTCTCTTGCCCTTGAGGTGAATATCTCCAGGCGTGCGTAGCGATGCGTCCAGTCGTCGCGGAAGTAATTCCGGTAAGCGCCGTAGCCCCTCACGCGGCTGATGGTGAGGCCGCTGACGCCGGCATTCTTAAGCGCCTCTTCCACCGGCTCCAGGGCGCTGACGCGAATGATGGCTTCGATCTTTTGCGTGGTCATTGGTCACTCCCGCTCTATGGCTTCGTAATGAGTGAACACTGAGGTGTCGCCGTCTTCGTGAAACTGGATGACGTCGTAGGCCATACGGCGGTCGCCCATCTCCATCCCGGGAGAGCCCAGGGGCATGCCGGGCACGCTCAGGCCCCGGGCATCAGGCTGTTCCGCCAGCAAACGCTTCACGTCCCCGGCCGGAACGTGGCCCTCGATCACATAGTCGCCAACCACCGCTGTATGGCAGGAGGGCAGGTTGCGCGGTACGCCCAGATCCCGTTTCATACGATTCATGTCGCGCGTCGGGACGGCTTCCACGGCGAATCCATTGACACGCATATGGTCAATCCATTTACTGCAGCAGCCGCAATCGGGGTCGTGGTAAACGGTCATATTCGGGGCTGACGAGGTGCTCTCGGTCGGCGCCATTTCCTCGGGCGACTGGGCCTGACAGGCGGCGATCAGGGCCGCCGCCGCAAGAAGCAGCCCGGCGCGTACTATGCGTTCAGTGGTCATGGTCATTTTCTCCGGAGGCGTGCTGGTGGTCGGGGGCTTCGGGTTGATCGGTAACGTCGTTCTTGCCGTACGGGCGACTGTTCCAAGCGATTTGGCTGATTCGCCAGCCTTTCTCGGTTTCGATCAGCGTCGCGAATTCCGAACTTTCCAAGTCGAGGGGTTGACCGTCGATTGTCCCGGTGAAGCGCGAGCGCGTTTCGACCGTTGCCTGGCCGCCGGCAGACTGGACGGTGTGCGATAATTGCTCGATCTCGATCTGACCCAGAAATGCCATATCACTTGCAAGGTGGCCGGCACGGTATTCGTCGATGGTCTGGATGTGACCGCCTTCCACGATGGTCACCCGGGGGTGCAGGTAGGCAAGCGCGGCTTCGGCGCGACCCTCGGCAAGGGCGTGGTGAAAGCCCTCGATCGCGGACTCGGGGCTGTCGGCGCCCATTTCGTGCCGATGGTCGCCTTCGCCCGACATGGCTTCGGACGCTTTCGAAATCATGTCCGAGTCATCGTGGTGACCAGTGTCTTCGCTGGCGGCGTCATCATGGTGATCGTCCGAGTCCTCGCCATGATCGTGACCCCCGTCGTTGCCGTGATCGTGCGAGGCATCGGCGGTCAGTGCTTCGTATTCGGCGACATCCATGTCCGGCAGCGCCCGAACGAAGGCGACGGCATCCCAGTTCTCCTGGTCACTGTGATCCAAGTGACTGGGCATGGCGGTCATCTTCAGGCCGTTCTTGATAGTCCAGAAGGCCTCGGCCGGATCCACTCGGTGGCGGTAAAGCGCTGGCGGAGCGGGGTCGAACACATCGGCCGGTTCCTCACCGGGCTTGCCGTGACAATCAACGCACATGCTCTTGTAGTGGCCGGCACCGGCAGCAATCCGTTCGGGCGATTCGAGATCACTGGGCACCACCAGGTCGGCCGCGCGGACCGCTACGGAACGCTCGCGAACGGTTTCGAGCACCCACGCTACCGGGGCAGTATGACCGGAGCCGACGGACACTGGATAGAGGCCGCTCCAGGCGAAGGCGAGTACGCCCAGTCCCGCCAGAATTCCGACGGCGACCAGGGTCTTGATCACGGTTGTCAGGTTTTTCATGTCCTGGTTTCCTTCTTTGGTGAAGTCATGAGTTCTATTCTGACGAAGAATTGTGCCGAGACGTCGTCCAGAATTTCAGAGGCACATAGACGCCGGCGATATACCACCCATAAAGGTAGGCGCCGATTGCGCCGGCGACGAAGCCCTTGAGCGTCAGCCATTCGAAGCCGGGCAGAAGCGGCGCCCAGGCTTCGTGCATGTGAAAAACACTGGGCGTGATAAGGCCAAATCCGATGCACAACAAGTAGCTCACTAGCAGGAACAGCGACAGTGCATGGGCGGTGGCAACAAGCTGATCCTTGAGCGATGTTCGAGACGTTTCTTCAAAGCGCTTCATGGCGTTCTCCTTGAGAAGTTGAGGTCCGATTTAAGCCCGTCTGACCGAGATAGATTTCCAGAGGTAGTAAATCACCGGAACGACCAAAAGGGTGAGGACCGTGACACTGACCATGCCGCCGACCATGGGTGCGGCGATGCGACGCATGATCTCCGATCCGGTGCCGTGGCCGAGCATGATCGGAAGTAAACCGGCGATGATCACCGCAACAGTCATCATGATCGGGCGAACGCGAAGTAGTGCGCCGTCGGTAACCGCGTGCATGACATCGGCTTTGCGAAGCGACCGACTTTCCTCGGCAATCTGGCTACGTTTTAGCGCCAGGGCCTGATCGAGATAGACGATCATCAGAACACCAATCTCCACAGCCACGCCGGCTAGTGCGATCATTCCGGCGCCGACGGCAACCGACATGTTGTAGCCCAGCAGATACAAAAGCCAATAGCTCCCGACCAATGAAAGGGGCAGAGTGCCTAGAATGATGAGTACGGAGACGGGGTTGCGGAAGTTCATGAACAGCAGCAACACGATGATGCCGATGGCTGCGGGCACGACCAGCTTGAGCTTGTCGGCAGCGCGCTGCATGAACTCGTATTGCCCCGACCAACCCAGGGAATACCCTGGAGGCAGGTCGACTTGTTCGGAGACAGCCTCTTTAGCTCGCTGTACGTAGCCGCCGAGATCCGGGTCGTTGACGTCAATATAAATCCAGCCGTTGAGCCGTGCATTCTCAGTGCGAATCACGCCCGGTCCGGTCTCGACCTGGAGATCCGCCACGGCCGACAGGGGGATCTGCTCCCCACGCTGCGTGACGATAGTCAGATCACGCAGTTCGTCGACTGACTCGCGCTTGTGGCGCGGATAGCGGATATTGATCGGATAGCGCTCGAGGCCTTCGACGCTCTGGCTGATGGTCATGCCGCCCACGGCCGAACGCACGATTTCGTGCACGTCGCGGATGTTGAGGCCGAAGCGCGCTGCTTCCTCGCGCTTGACGTCAACGGTGACGTAGCGCCCGCCAGTGACGCGGTCGGCATAGACTGACGCCGTCCCCGGTACGTCTTCGATGACACGCTCGATTTCCGAGCCGATCTCGTTAATCACTTCCAGATCCGGTCCGGCCACCTTCACGCCCACCGGCGTTTTGATGCCGGTCGCCAGCATGTCGATGCGGTTCTTGATCGGCATGATCCAGGTGTTGGTCAGGCTAGGAACCTGGACCAGGCTGTCAAGCTCGGCCTTGAGCTTGTCCATGGTCATGCCTTCCCGCCATTCCGAACGGGGTTTGAGCCGGATTGTTGTCTCGACCATGGTCAACGGGGCCGGATCGGTGGCAGTGTCGGCTCTCCCCGCCTTTGCGTAGGCCGTCTCGACCTCGGGCACGGACATGATCAGGCGATTGGTCTGGCCGAGGATCTCCGCCATCTTGCCGGCAGACGCGGCGGGATAGGCGCTGGGCATATAGAGCAGGTCGCCTTCGTCGAGCTCAGGCATGAATTCGCTGCCGATCCGGCTGTAAGGCAGCCAGGCGCTGGCCAGGATAGCCAAGGTGACCACAACAGTGGCGATCGGAAACCGCAGTGCTGTAGCCAGCACTGGACGGTAGATCCAGGTCAGGAATCGGTTGATCGGGTTCCTGTGCTCGGGCGTGATCCGGCCCCGGATGAGGTAGCCCATCAGCACTGGCACAAGCGTGATGGCGAGGCCGGCGGCAGCGGCCATGGCGTAGGTCTTGGTGAAGGCCAGCGGTTTGAACATCCGCCCTTCCTGCGCCTCGAGCGCGAAGATCGGGACGAAGCTCAGCGCGATGATCAAAAGCGAGAAGAACAGCGCGGGGCCGACCTCTACGGCCGCGTCGGCCAGCGCGTTCCAGCGCGCTTCGCCCTCCAGGGAATCGCCGTGGTGTTCCAGATGCTTGTGGTAGTTTTCGATCATCACGATGGCCGCATCCACCATCGCGCCGATGGCGATGGCAATGCCGCCCAGGGACATGATATTGGCGTTGATGCCCTGGAGCTGCATGATGATGAAGGCCGAAAGGATGCCCAGCGGCAGGCTGAGCACGATGACCAGCGACGAACGGAAGTGGAATAGAAAGAGCAGGCAGACCAGCGCGACTACGATGAATTCCTCAAGCAGCTTCTCGCGAAGCGTATCGACCGCTCGGCCGATCAGCGAAGAGCGGTCGTAAGTCTCGACGACTTCGACGCCTTCAGGTAGGCCCTCCTTGAGCTCTTCGAGTTTGTCCTTGACTCGCTCGATGGTTGCCATGGCGTTTTCTCCGAAACGCATCACGATCACGCCGCCGACGGCTTCGCCCTGGCCATTGAGTTCACCGACACCGCGCCTGAGCTCTGGCCCGAACTGGACGCGGGCGATATCGCGGATGCGAATGGGCACGCCGTCTTCAGTCGTGCGAACCGGAATCGCCTCGAGATCTTCGAGCGAGTCCACGTAGCCGGTCGCACGAATCATGTACTCGGCCTCGGCCATCTCGATGACTCGCCCGCCGGTTTCCATGTTGCCGTTCTGGATCGCTTCGCGAACATTCGACAAGGGAATGTTGTACGCCTGCAGTTTGTCGGGATCGACGACGACCTGGTACTGACGGACCATGCCGCCGATTGACGCCACCTCGGAAACGCCTTCGACAGTCTGGAGTTCGTATTTCAGAAACCAGTCCTGCAGGGATCTAAGGTCGGCAAGATCGTGTTGTCCGGTACGGTCCACCAGCGCATACTGATAGACCCAGCCCACGCCGGTTGCATCCGGCCCGAGTGCCGGACGGGCGTCCGGGGGCAGGGTAGGCGCCACTTGGCTCAGGTACTCGAGAACCCGCGAGCGCGCCCAGTAAAGGTCCGTGCCATCCTCGAAGATGACGTAGACGAAGGAATCGTTGAAGAACGAGTACCCGCGTACCGTGGTGGCCCCCGGAACCGACAGCATTGCCGTGGTCAGCGGGTAGGTGACTTGGTCCTCGACCACCTGCGGTGCCTGTCCGGGGTAGGTGGTCTTGACGATTACCTGGACGTCGGAGAGGTCGGGAATGGCGTCTAGCGGCGTGCGGAACATGGCAATCGTGCCCCAGGCGGCGAGCAGGCCCGCGAGCATCAGGACGAGAAAGCGGTTCCTGATGGACCAGCGAATGATGGCTCCGATCATGACCGGCCTCCCTTGGAGTCGGTTTCATCGCCCGCCGAGGTTTGGGTATCGCCGTTGCTACCGGACTCTTGGTGTACTTCTTCATGATTCATGCCTTCATGCTTCATGGGGCCATTGTCCTCGCCGCCGCGATCCATCTCACTGTGGTCCATTTCAGCGTGGTCCATCTCGCCGTGGTCCATCTCGCCGTGGTCCATCTCGACGTGGTCCATCTCGACGTGGTCCATCTCACCGTGATCCATGGCCGGGGTTTCTGCCGCCTCGTCCGCCATTCGGATCAGGCTGGCGTCCACGCTCGCCTCGGAATCGATCAGGAACTGGCCGGAAACGACGATGCGTTCTCCTT
>JAASTB010000383.1 GCA_021767625.1 Wenzhouxiangella sp. | reverse complement strand
GCTGCGGAAAGTCCAGGTCTTGAAGAGGCTCATATCGTGCTCGCTCCCTTGCTGATTCGGTCGGAGGTGTATTCACGGCCGAAGCCGGTAATGGCGGCGAACAGGAAGATGAACACCAGCAGCCAGCCGTGGAACACCCAGGGCCAGGCGGCCACCGGACTGACGACCAATTCCTGTGTGAACCAGGGGTAGATGTCGACCAATTCGTTCATCTGGGTAAAGGCCACGAGCACGCCCCCGGACCACGGAAAGATGTAGCCCAGCGCCGAGGTGTTGGCATCCAGGATGTTCGCGCGACGGTAGCCGTTGATGTTGAACTTCTTGCCGATCTTGGCGATGTAGGGCGCAATCGCGATCTCCGCCGCGGTATTGATGGTGACCGCCGCGTTGATGCCGGCGGTGACCGTGACCATGGTCACCTCGGCCGAGCGGACCGTCTTGGCTACCGAGCGCAGTAGGAAGTCCTGCAGGGCCTGGAAGCCGCCGCCGCGGATCATGATCTGCGCGCCGGCGATGACCAGCAGGATCAGAACGCTGAGCGTCACGAAACCGAAGGCGCCGTCGTAGATGCTGCCGCCGACGCTGGCCGATTCGGCCGTGGCGATCAACGGCCAGCCGGCGAAGGTTTCGGCCGCCCAGCTTCCCTCGGGCACGTTGAATACCAGCATGTCGCTGCCGGGCGCCAGTCCGAAGACCACGTTGATCACGATGGCCACGATCAGGCCCCAGGAAATGGCTTCGATGATGTGCCGTCCGGCGATGGCCGTGAAGATCACCGTGCCCATCGACAGCAGGTGCAGCAGCCCGGCCGGGTTGCTGGTTTCTTCGAACAGTTCGCGTGCGCTGGCCGAGACGTTGCTTTCCGGCGCCATGCTGGCAGCGATCACATAGGCGATCAGTGACAGGATGGCGGCCGTAATCGCGTACTTGAAGCGGCTGGCGACGACGCCGCCCACGTCCGAGTCCTGGGTGACGGCGCTGACGATCGTGGTGTCGGAAACCGGCGCGAGGTTGTCGCCGAAGACCGCGCCCGACAGGATCGCACCGAGCATCAGGACGGGATCGGCGCCCAGGGCGACGCCGGCCGGGAAGAACAGCGCCACGAAGGCGATGGTGGTGCCGTAGCCGGTGCCGATGCCGGTGGCCAGCAGCCCGGCCAGGATGAAGGTGATGGCCGGGAACAGCGTCGGCCCCACGCCGGTGACCTGCGCCAGCCAGCCCAGTCCGTCGACGAAGCCGCCCACCTGGAGGGTGGCCGAGAACATGCCGGCCCACAGCCAGGCCACGATGGCCGTGACCGCCACCGGCTGCGACATCCCCTCGAAGATGGCGTCGGCATAGGTCTTCCAGGGCCCCTTGACGAAGAGCATCCCGATGACCAGGCCGATCAGCATGCCGGCGATCAGCCCGGCGGTGTCGCCGATGGCCAGGATGCCCGACTGGAAGATGGCCCAGGCGATAAAGAAGACGATCGGCAGGGCGCTGAGCGCCTTGCCGCCGCGAAACTCGATAGTGGTCTGAGACGCCGGGTCGGGCCCGGTCGTTGCTGGCTGGTTCATGGAAGCGCTCCCTCCTGGCTGCTTCTTCGTGGCAGTTTTGCGAAACTGGATCAACCTGCGGAGAATAGCCTTGATCAGCAGCGGGGTTCAAGGCGAAGCATCCGGCGGGCGGCAGGCAAGAGGATCGCATTCGTTCTTGCACCGAGCCACTGCGCTGCGCTGCCGCAGCCGTTCGGGGGCGTTGCCCCCGTCGCAAGGACATCGGAGGACGAAACATGTGGATCGACCTGTTCCTGGTCATCGTCGGCATTGGGCTGCTGACCCTGGGCGGTGAGGTGTTGATCAGCGGCGCGCTGGGGCTGGCGCGTCGCATGCAGATCAGTACGCTGCTGACCGGGCTCGTGGTCGTCGGCTTCGGGACGTCCATGCCCGAACTCGTGGTGAGCGTCGATGCCGCGCTCATCGATCAGCCGGGCATCGCGCTCGGCAACGTTGTCGGCAGCAACATCGGCAATGTGCTGCTCATTCTTGGGCTGTGCGCCGTCGTGCGCCCGCTGCCGGTCACGCCGCTGGGGTTGTCGCGCGACGCGGTTTCCGGCGTGGCGGTCAGCGGCCTGTTCATCGTCCTGGCCGCCGGGGGCGCGCTCGGAAGGATCGACGGCCTCATTCTTCTGGCCGGCCTCGCCGCCTATCTGGCCTGGGCCTACCGCAGCGAGAAGCGTCTGGAAGCGGCGGGTGCCCGCGAGTTCGATCCCGATGCCGTTCCGGGCAGCGCCGATCATTCGGCGCTCTACATCGCGTTGACGATCGTAGGCGGCCTGCTCCTGCTCATCGCCGGCTCACGTGTTCTGCTGATCGGCGCGGTGGCCCTGGCCCGCGATCTGGGCGTCTCTGAAGCGGTGATCGGTCTGACCCTGGTGGCGGTGGGGACTTCCCTGCCGGAGTTGACGGTGTCCTTGCTCGCCGTCTTGCGTCGCCACGTGGACGTGGCTGTCGGCAACATCCTGGGCAGCAACCTGTTCAACCTGCTCGGGATTCTCGGCGTCTCCTCGCTGCTCCAGGCCCTGCCCCTGCCGCGCCGGATGGCCGTTTTCGATCAGTGGATGCTGCTGGCGACCAGCCTGGCCGCATTGATCCTGCTGTGGAGCGGGCGGCGCCTGAG
>JAASTB010000382.1 GCA_021767625.1 Wenzhouxiangella sp. | reverse complement strand
CCGTGACCGAAGCCACCGCCAACGCCCCCGCCTACCCACACATCTTCCGCCCGCTCGACCTGGGCCACGTCACGCTGCCCAACCGCATCTTGATGGGGTCGATGCACACCGGGCTGGAAGACCGGGTCTGGAACTGGCCGAAGCTGACCGCCTACTTTGTCGAGCGCGCGCTCGGCGGGGCGGGGCTGATGGTCACCGGCGGCATCGCGCCCAACCGACGCGGGTCGCTGGCGCCGCTCGCTTCCAAGCTCACCAATCGGCTCGAAGCACGCCGTCATCGCCGTATGACCGACGCCGTGCACGAGGCCGGCGGGCGCATCTGCATGCAGATCCTGCACGCCGGGCGCTACGCCTACCACCCGTTCTCGGTCGCGCCTTCGGCCATCCAGGCGCCGATCAACCCCTTCAAGCCCAGGGAACTCTCCGGCGCGGGCATCGAGAAGCAGATCCGGCATTTCGTGCGCGCCGCGAAACTGGCGCAGCACGCCGGCTACGACGGCGTCGAGGTGATGGGCTCGGAGGGCTACTTCATCAACCAGTTCCTGGTGCCGCGCACCAACAAGCGCACGGACGAGTGGGGCGGGTCGTTCGAAAACCGCATGCGCATCGCCGTCGAGATCGTGCGCCGCACCCGCGAGGCCGTCGGCAGCGACTTCATCGTCATCTACCGCCTGTCCATGCTCGACATGCTCGCCGACGGTAACTCCTGGGAAGAAGTCGTCGAACTCGGCAAGGCCATCGAAGCCGCGGGTGCGAGCATCATCAATACCGGCATCGGCTGGCACGAGACGCGCATCCCGACCATCGCCACCTCGGTGCCGCGCGCCGGCTACACCTGGGTCACGCGCAAGTTCCGCGACGCTGTCTCCATCCCGCTGGTCACCACCAACCGCATCAACATGCCGCACACGGCCGAGGAAGTGCTCGAGCGCGGCGATGCCGACATGGTCTCCATGGCGCGGCCTTTCCTGGCCGATCCCGAATGGGTCAACAAGGCCCGCGCCAAACGCGCCGACGAGATCAACACCTGCATCGCCTGCAACCAGGCCTGCCTGGACCACGTCTTCGAGAACAAGAAAGCCAGCTGCCTGGTCAACCCGCGCGCCGGCCACGAGACCGACCTGATCATCCGCCCGGCCGCGAGTCCGAAGCGCGTGGCGGTCGTCGGCGCCGGCCCGGCGGGCCTGGCTGCGGCCACCACCGCTGCCGAGCGCGGCCACCACGTAACCCTGTTCGATGCCATGGACCGCATCGGCGGGCAGTTCAACATGGCCAAGCGCATCCCCGGCAAGGAGGAGTTCGTCGAGACCCTGCGCTATTTCGGCCGCGAGATCGAGCTCAAGAAGGTCGACCTGCGCCTGAACACCCGGGTCGATGCCGAAGACCTGAAGAATGAGGGCTTCGAGGAAGTCATCGTCGCCACCGGCGTGACCCCGCGCGATCCCGGCATTCCGGGCCAGGACCATCCCTCGGTGCTCGGCTACATCGACGTGCTGCTGCACAACAAGCCGGTGGGCAAGCGCGTGGCCGTCATCGGCGCCGGCGGAATCGGCTTCGACGTCTCCGAGTTCCTCGTGCACGACGACGTACCCGCCGTGCCCGACCCCGACGAGCCCACGGCGAAAGAATTCTTCGAGCAGTGGGGCGTGGACATGTCCATCGAACGCCGCGGCGGCGTCGAAGGCCTCGAACCGCACTTCCACAAGCCCGCTCGCGAAGTCCACCTGTTGCAGCGCAAGACCAGCAAACACGGCAAGGGCCTGGGCAAGACCACCGGCTGGATCCACCGCAAGTCGCTCAAGGAATTCGGCGTCAAGATGCTCGGCGGGGTCAGCTACGAACGCATCGACGACGAGGGCCTGCACATCCGCATCGACGATGAGCCGCAGGTGCTCGAAGTCGACAACATCGTGATCTGCGCCGGCCAGGTCTCGCGCACCGAACTGGTCGAACCGCTGGAAGCCGCCGGCCTGAAAGCCCACGTCATCGGCGGCGCCCACATCGCGGCAGAGCTCGACGCCAAACGCGCCATCGCCGAAGGCACCCGCCTCGCCGCGGAGTTGTAAGTGATGCTCTGGAAGTGAGGTCTCACGCAGAGCCGCAGAGGGGCAGAGGACGCAGAGAAAAAAGCAAAGGACAAAACCGGGCACCACGGAAAACACGGAAGGTCACGGAATAAAGTCGTTTTAGCCTTTGTGCTTTTTCCGTGTATTCCGTGCCTTCCGTGGTTCCTCTTGTTTTCTCTGCGTCCTCTGCCCCTCTGCGACTCTGCGTGAGACCTCACTTCCAGAGCATCTCTTACAACTCTGCCGCGAGGCGGGTGCCTTCGGCGATGGCGCGTTTGGCGTCGAGTTCGGCGGCGATGTGGGCGCCGCCGATGATGTGGACATTCATGCCGGCGGCTTCCAGCGGTTCGACCAGTTCGGTGCGCGAGAGCTGGCCGGCGCAGATGACGATGTTGTCGACTTTGAGCAGCATCGGCTCATCGTCGATGCGGATGTGCAGGCCCTCGTCGTCGATGCGTTCGTAGCTCACCCCGCCGAGCATCTTGACGCCGAATTCCTTGAGCGACTTGCGGTGGATCCAGCCGGTGGTCTTGCCCAGGCCCTTGCCGTGTTTGCTGGTCTTGCGCTGCAACAGGTGGACTTCGCGAGCGGGCTT
>JAASTB010000043.1 GCA_021767625.1 Wenzhouxiangella sp. | reverse complement strand
TGTACGTCCACGTAGCAAGCAGGGTGTCAGCAGCGGAGACGATGTTGTTGGTCGATAGATAAACGCGCAGCGTGAAACTGCGTGCTGCAGGGTCGTCGTTTGTCGGGTTGGTGACGTTGACCCGCGAGGGGCCAACGGAATTGCCGTCAACGACAGCCAACGGCGGATCGCTTCGGAAGCGAAGGAGTTCATAGTCAGCAACATCGCCGCGGACGCCGGGCCGCATGTTGTCCTGGAATTCGGTGATGAAGGCCTCCCACAGTCGGGCGTAGCGGCCCAGGGAACTGCGGTCAGATGTAGATGTGATTGCATGCGTGTAGCGGCTGTCGTTCTCAATGTAGTAGGCGCCGCTACCGCTCTGTCCGCCCCAAACGGCAGTCAGGCAGCCGGGCGTGGTGTCGATCTGTACTCGGTTGTCCGAGGGGCAAGAGTCGAAGTTGCCGAACCAGTAGTACATCTCCCGGCCGGTATGCAGCCCGCCCGTCGGACAGTTCTCTGACGGATAGCTGGCGTTGTGAAAGGTTTGTCCGGTCACCCAATCACAGCTGCCGCTGTGAGACCAGGCGAACCAGCCGGTCAGCATTCCGATCTGGCGAGTTTGCGTACGCCACAGGCGAATGGCGCCGATGTCCCAGTCGTAGTTCTGGTCGTCCGTCCAGCCGGTGAAAGCCATGTAGCTGGTTCCGCGGGCCCAGCCCCAATGATCGCGATGTTCGGCATTGCCGGGTGCCGAGAATTGCCCGCCTTCTCCGTCCCAGGCCGGATAGACCCAGACTTCTTCCGCCCAGTCGTTGATGGGAACGACTGTGCCGTTGACAGTCGGTGAATGCTGGTAAATACAGTGGCCGGCGGTAAAAACGATCCCGGCGTCCTGCATTGTCCCCGAGCAGACGAAGAACAGGGTGTTGCCGGCCTCGCTGATGAATCTCATGACGAGCTTGACGTTTCGGCGCCAGGGGTGTTGCGAAAGGTTCGCCTGCGCGACTTGAGACATAGTGCCAAAGCCCTGCGGGGCGACCTCGGATTCCGGGCTTGATGACTCGTGGCCGGGAATGCCGTCGAACGACTGCCCTCCGAACCGAGGCTCGGCACTGGTCGTAGAGGATCGAACGGGCATCGTCTCGAGGGTTTGGGTTGTGGCGTCATAGTGAAGCGCCGCTCCGGGGCCGCCGTTCCCACCCCGCTCAATGTCGCGCTCGGAAATCGGCGCGGGCGGAATCTCTTCAATCGGAGGGTGATTGGCCTTCATGGCGGGTTCTTGACCAAACTGGAACTGGATTTCCTCGGCTGTCAGCGTGCGACCCGAGGAAGGGCTATCGATCCCTCCCCAGCTCGCTTCAGGGGATTGGCTGGAGGCGGCCAGAGGTAGTGCCAGGGCTGCCAGCAGCACGAAGGCCCGGGTCGCGGGCGACGAACCAAAATCTATCCAATGCATCTGCTTGACCTCTCTTCTTGATGAGATTCCCACCTCCCTTACGAAAAAGTGAACTGGAACACGACATCAGGTCAGCCGTGTCTGGCCGGGCACGTGTAGATTGTCATGCGGCTTCCCTATACTGGGCGGCATGACAAGAAGAACCAAGATCGTGGCCACCCTGGGGCCGGCCACCGACGAGCCCGACGTGCTCGAGCGACTGATCACGGCCGGCTGCGATGTCGTGCGGATCAACTTCTCGCACGGCGATGCCGAGACCCACGCCCGGCGCATCAAGATGGTGCGCGCCGCGGCCCGCGAGCTCGACACCGACGTGGCGGTGCTCGCCGACCTGGCCGGGCCGAAGATCCGCATCGATCGCTTCCGCGAGGGCTCGGTGCTGCTGGCGGCCGACCAGGATTTCGCGCTCTACGCCCGCGAGAATCCGCCGGTCGGCGACGAGCGGGGCGTGGGCGTGGCCTACCTGGGCCTGGTCGACGACGTGAAGCCCGGCTCGGAGCTGCTGCTCGACGACGGATTGATGGCGATGCGCGTCGAATCCATCGAGGGCGACACGATTCACTGCAAGGTGCTGACCGCCGGCCGGCTATCCGACCGCAAGGGGCTGAACCTGCGCGGCGGCGGTCTTTCGGTGCCGGGGATCTCGGAGGCCGATGCGCGCGACATCGAGCGGGCCGCCGAATGGCAGGTGGACTACCTGGCGGTGTCCTTCCCGCGCGGGCCCGAGGACATGCAGCGCGCCCGCGAGCTGATGGAAGCCGCCGGCGGGCACGCCGGGCTGGTCTCCAAGATCGAGCGCGCCGAGGCCATCGAGAACCTCGAAGCGATCATCGAAGCCTCCGACGCGGTCCTGGTGGCGCGCGGCGACCTGGGCGTGGAGATCGGCGATGCCGAGCTGCCCGGCCTGCAGAAGCGCATCATCGCCGCCTCGCTGGCGGCCAACCGCCCGGTGATCACCGCCACGCAGATGATGCAGTCGATGGTCGAATCGCCGATTCCCACTCGCGCCGAAGTGCTGGACGTGGCCAACGCCGTCATCGACGGCACCGACGCGGTGATGCTCTCGGCCGAAACCGCCGTGGGCCGGCACCCGGTGACCGTCATCGAGGCCATGCGCCGCATTTGCAAGGGCGCCGAGCGCCACGTCGACACCCACCTGCCCATGGGGCGGCTCAACGTCCACGCCGAGCGCATCGACCAGGCGGTGGCGATGGCGACGATGGTGACCGTCCACAACCTGCCGGTGAAGGCCATCATCGCCCTGACCGAGTCGGGCTCGACGGCGCAGTGGCTCAGCCGCGTGCGCTCGCCGGTGCCGATCATTGCGCTCTCGCCCAACCGCTTCAGCCTGCGCAAGATGCGCCTGTTCCAGCACGTGCGGCCGCTGCTGTTCGTGCCCGAGGACATGGCCACGCCCAAACTGGCCCGCTCGGCCATCGAACACGCCCGCCGCGCCGGCCTGGTCGAAACCGGCGACCGCGTTTTGATGACCCTCGGCGACGAGCAGGGCGTAATGGGCGGCACCAACACCATGAAAGTGCTGACAGTTGAATGAGCGAGGAGATCACCCGCTGGTTGAGGGTCTGGCAGCGTGATCCCGGTAACACCCGGGCCGCCGACGAGTTGGCGGCCCGGGCCTACGAACACTTGCGACAGATTGCCCGGGCGCGCCTGCAGCGCGAATCGAACCAGCCGTTCACGCCGACCGAGCTTGTGCATGAAGCCTGGTTGAACATCCGGCCGCCCGAGGCCCCGCTCGAGGGGCGGGTGCCGTTTTTCAAGCTGGCTTCACGCGTGATGCGCAGCCTGTTGGTGGATCAGGCGAGGGAGCGCCTCAGCCTCAAGCGCGGCGGTGACCGCGTGCGGGTGACGCTCTCTATTGCCGAGAGGGAGCGCGAGCGCACCTTCAGCGACGAGCAGTTGCTGGACCTGGAGCGCGCGCTGACGATGCTGGGCGAATCGCACCCGCGCCACGTCGAAGTCGTTGACCTTCGTTGCTTCGGTGGGCTGAAGCTCGATGAAGTGGCCAAGGTGCTGGGGATCAGCAGGGCGACGGTCAAGCGCGATCTGGCCTTCGCGCGCGCCTGGCTGGCAGACGCAATGAGGGAGGAGGAAAACGATGCCCATCGATCCGGCCGCACTTGAGGAACAGTTCGAGCGGCTGCGCCGCTTGTCCGCAGCCGAACGGATTTCGGCTCTGCGTAAACTTACCAACGAGGACCGTGAACTGGCCGCGCGCGTGGCGGCCCTGCTCGACGCGCACGAGCAGGCCGCCTTCGATCTCGAGACGGTCGGGCCCGAGGGACTTGACCGGCTGGCCGGCTTCGACCCTGCCGAACTGGTGGGCACGGAATTGGGCGGCTGGCGACTGACGGGGGAACTGGGCCGCGGGGGCATGGGCGTGGTCTTCGCTGCCGAGCGCAGCGAACAGGGCGTCGAGCAGCGGGCGGCGATCAAGTTGTTGTCGGTGCCGATGTTCGATCCCGAGGCGTCGAAGCGATTCGTGCGAGAGGCGGCCACGCTGGCCCGTCTCGATCACCCGGGCATCTGTCGCCTGCGCGACTGGGGCCGCTCGCCGGAAGGCTGGGCCTACCTGGTCCTCGACCTCGTCGATGGTGAGGACTTCGGCGAGGCGATGGCACGAAAGCCGCTGCGCGAGCGCATCGAACTGATGAGCCGAGTGGCCGATATCGTGGCGGCGGCCCATCGGCGCCTGATCGTGCACCTAGACATCAAGCCCGACAACATCATGGTCGGGCCCGACGGCGCGCCGGTGCTGCTGGATTTCGGCGTCTCCCGAGTCATGACCGAAGAAGGCGCGCTGGCCACGGGCACGCTCACGCGCTGGCTCACGCCGCAGTACGCCAGCCCGGAGCAGCTGCGCGGCGAGTCGGCCTCTGTGTCGGCGGACATCTACTCCCTCGGGGCGGTGCTCTACGAGGCCGTCACCGGCGAGCGCCCGTACGACCTGTCGAGCGTGTCCGTGCCGGATGCGCTCGAACGCATCGAGAGCGGTCCCGTTGCCCCGAGCCGCCGCACGCGCGGGATCGGCCGTGATCTCGATGCGGTGGTCGCGCGCGCCATGCACCCCGACCCCGCGCGACGCTACGAAAGTGCCGGGGCCCTGGCCGAAGACCTGCGCGCGGTGCTGGTGAGCCGACCCGTCAGCGCCCGGCCTGACAGCATCGCCTATCGGCTGGGGAAGTTCTTCCAGCGCAACCCGGTCGCCGCGCCGCTGGGTGTGCTTGCCGTCGTCGCCACCGGCGTGCTCGCGGCCCTGCTCGCCTTCCAGTCGGTGGACCTCAGGCAGCAGCGCGATCTCGCCAATCGACAGGCGGTCCGCGCCAGTGCGGCGACCGACCTGTTGCTTGGCGCGATCGAGTCGGCCGATCCCACGGGTGAGCAGGGTGCGGCCACGACGATCGACCAGATGCTCGACGCCGCCGAGCGCCAGATCGATCTCGAAACCGAGGACGATCCGCAGTTGGCGGCCGAGACCCTGACCCGCATCGCCGACCTCCGCCGCGCGCTGGGTGAGCCGGAACGCGCCATCCCGCTGTACGAACGAGCGCTCGCGGCGCTGGCGCAGGCCGGGTTCGCTGAAGGCGACCAGCGGGTGGCGGCGGTCGCCGGGCTGGCCGGTGCGCTGCGTCGCGCCGAGCGCACGGGGGAGGGCCGGGCGTTGCTCGAAGCGGAGATCGACCGCCAGTCGGGTTCGGTGTCCTGGCGCCTCTGGCACGCCATGTCGCAGCTGTTGATGGCCGACGGCGACACGGACGAGACAGAGACGCTGCTCCGCCGCGCCCTGGAGACGGTTCCGGAATCGGAGATTAACGGCCGGGCGGTCATCCTGAACAATCTCGGCAACGTGCACAGCGCCATGGGGCAGCCCGAGGAAGCACTATCGTGGTTCCAGCAGGCCGCGGACAAAGCGCGCCGGCCGCCGGTCGATCGGGAGATGCTGGCCACGGCCCGGCTCAATGCGGCCAACGTGCTGTCCCGGACCGGGCGAATCGACGAGGCGCTTGCCGCCGCGGATGAGTCCCTGGCGCTGCGAATCGATATGTACGGCGAGCGTCACGTGCAGACCGTGCCCAGCTTCATCATTCGCGCCTACGTGCTGCTGGAGGCCGGTCGCTGGGACGACGCGATCGCCGCCGCCGAGAAGGCCGCGAAACTCGAAAGGGAACTGGCCGGCGGCGATAGCCGTCGGCTGGCCGCCATCTACCGGGCCAAGGGCCTGGCGGCCGATCGCAAGGGCGACAGCGAGGCGGCGCGGGCGGGATTCGCCGCGGCGCTCGAAGTGCAGGAGCGCCTGCTGCCCGACGATCACTACAACCTGGCCGTCACCCGAAGCAACCTGGCCAGCACGATGATGGCGCAGGGCGAGTACGAGGAAAGTCTTGAACTGCTGATGAAGGCCTGGCGCGTGCACGACGCCAACTCGGAAGGACAACCGTCGCGTTCGCGCGCCATTGCCGAAGTCAATATCGCCTGGTGCCACCTCAGGCTCGATCAACCCGCCGAAGGGCTGGACTGGGCCGACAAGGCGCTCCGGGGCGCCGAGCAGGTCATCGACCCTGGCCAGTGGATCCTCGGGCATTTCCGAAACGTCTATGCTGAGGCCTTGCTGGCCAACGGCCGCCTCGAGGAGGCCCGCGACGAGGCACAACAGGTCGAGGTGCTTTATGAGTCCTCCGAGGTGCCGGTTCGTCGCAAGTCGCTGGAAGACAACCTCGAGCTGCTCGCGCAGATAGCTGATCGTTCCGGGCAGTCGGAGCGGGCCGCGGACTACAGGCGAAGGCTCGCCGATCTGGACGCTCCTTCGGCCGGCGACTGACTCGCTTCGTCGCCGGCACCGGAGCCCGCCTTCTTCGTCAACGGCCTCATCCCCAAGGGATGAGCCGTTCTTCCTCTGGAATACGCCAGACCCTCATGGAGACCGGACCGGCGCGGGATGGCGCCGCCAGTCACCGCAGATACTTCACGTCGTACACAAATGAGGGTGGGCAATGCTTCGACTTCGCAATCTTTTTACCGAGGCGCCAGCGTGGCGCGATGGCGCGGCTTCCAACGACGATTCGGCACAGGAGGGCGGCCAATGGACGTGACCAACGCCTTCAAGCGACCGGATTTCTGGCTCTCCATCGTCCTGATCGGTCTTCTCTTCGGCCTTTGGGTCAACGTCTATCCCTACGGCCTGAGGGGTTACGACATGTTCGAGGCCGTATTCAAGGGGCATGCAGCAGATGCACCAGCCCTGTACCTCGTGCTTCTCATGCCGGTCGGCCTGGCCGGAACGATGATCGCCTGTCTCAGAAACGATGCTTTTCCAATCTTCCCCATCCTGGCGGGTATCGGAGCGATCAGCCCAATCATCTACTTCCTGGTGGCAGCCCAGAGGGAATTCGGCATATCCATTCAGCCCTCGGGATGGGCCACCGTTCTGGTCGCCGTTCTTCTGGGTTTGACCGTGTTCATGGTGAAGCCGAAAGAAGCGCCCGAGGGCTGAGTCTTGAAGTTGAGCTTCGAGTGAGGCAGTCGATTCAACAGGGAATGTCACGAGGGGACTCAATGATCATGGTCTGCAAGTGTTATCAGTCCGCCCAGGCTCGTTCTGGGCTCCAATCGGCACGGGCGTGTTCCGCGTGCTACAGAAGTATCTTCTGCGGCGTTCTGATTCTGTTTATCGGCTCGCTTGCATCGACGCCGGCCCAAGCGCAGCTATACACCAAGGTTTCGAATGCAGGCCATGCGCTGCCCGCCAGCGCTACGCTGGGCGACGGTCCGGGTGACTGGGCCTGTACGCTTGACGAGCGGTCGGGACTGATGTGGGAAGTGAAGCGGTCATCGGGGCTTCGCGCCGCGAGCCACAACTACTCCTGGCTGTCCGGCGGCACCGGCAACGGCGGTAATACGGCGTCATGCGGTAACACCCTGGCGCCTGCGAACTGCAATACCCAGGCGCTGGTCAACAAGTACAACGACATCGAATTGTGCGGTTCGACGAACTGGCGGCTTCCGAGTGGTTCGTATTCGACCGGCTCGACGGCTGGCTCCAGCGGAGAGTTGGCGGTGTTCTACCAGAACCTGTTCAATACCGCCGGCGTGACTCCGGCTTCCTGGTATCCCAATACCCGGCTTTTCTGGCACTGGACGAGTGTCCAGGACTCGTTCAACTTCGGGAGGGTCTGGCTGGTGAATTTCGGAACCGACCAGGTTTTCTCGAACTTCTGGGACTTTCAGTACCCGGCGATGCTGGTAACCAGTGATGGGCCTTCCACTTCGCCGCCCGGAAGCATGATCTTCGCTTCGAGTTTCGAAGCTCCTGGTCTCCAGCAGGGCTTCGACGATCTTGACCAGGCCGGCAGCCAGGGGTGGCTGGTGGCGCAGCGAAGTAATCCCGAGGGCAGTGCCGGATGGTTTTCCGGTAATTCGGAGGTCTTTCCGTCTCACTCCGGCTCGCCAGGCTCGTATGTGGCCGCCAACTACGATGCCACCGGCGACACGGGAACGATCAGCCTCTGGCTGATTTCCCCGTTGCTCGATTTCAGGACTGGCTCCGGGCTCGTCTTCCATACGCGGACGACAGAACTTGCGCTGTTTCCGGATCGCGTCGAGGTACGAGCCTGTTCGGGCAGTGCCTGCAATACGATCCCGCTGTCGGAAACCGCCGTGGGTGATTTCACGATTTCACTGGGCACAATCAATCCGAATCTCGAACCCGGTCCGGATCCGTCGGGCGCCAACGGCTATCCCGGTAGCTGGACGCGTTTCGAATATGACGCGGCCGACGGACTGCCGCAGTCCGGTCAGGGTCGGATTGCTTTTCGCTACTTCGTTCCCGATGCCGGGGCCAGTGGCGTCAACAGCAATTACATCGGCATCGATTCCGTGACGATCACGGCTGCGCCGGCTGAGTGATGAATATGCGTCACCACGCCCGACGGTCGAATGGGATTTCGATTTCTTCTTAAAGCAGGAAGGGAAGTGCAATGGCTTATTGCAAGGTTTGTGAAAGGGATGTGGGAGTTGAAAAGCAGAGTCGGGCTGTCTGGATCATCGGCTTTCTCGTGCTGGGGCTGATCGTTCCGCTGTGGATCGTCACGCTGCCGCTGTTCTGGAGCTTGGCGTTCCTCGCTGCAGTTCTTCCGCGGCAAAAGAAGTGCGGAATCTGCAAGTCGGCGCTGTAGAACGGACTGGCGAGGCCGTTCATGACGCCTTCTTCGCTCTCGCGCGGTGACAATGATTCGTCAACCTGTCTACCAACGACCGATCAAACGAGGAGGGTTTGAACCAGTGAGGACGATCATTGCACTTCTTTGTCTTTTCGCCGCTTCTGCGCAGGCGCTTGATGAACTGCCAGGGCAGTGGCAGCAGTTCGGTGGTGTTTCCTTCGGCTGTAATGGGCGCATCAACGACATCGCGCTGGCACCGTCCGGCCTGCTCTACCTGGGCGGCAACTTCACGGTCTGCGGCGACCAGGCAGCGGCCTACGTGGTTGCCTACGATCCGACGACCGAAGAGTTCACTCCGCTTGGCAGCGGCGTGAGTTCTTCGGTGCTTAGCGTCGAGGTGGTCGGCAGCGATGTGTTTGTGGGCGGGCTGTTCTTGAATGCGGGCGGACAGTTCCTTCCCAGCATCGCCAAGTGGGATGGCAGCCAGTGGTCCGGCGTGGGTTCCTTGCAGGGCGGCTGGGTATACTCGCTGGCCTGGGACAACGGTTTTCTCTACGCGGGGGGTACCTTCACGCAGGCCGACGGCGCGCCCGCCAATCGGGTGGCGCGGTGGGATGGGCAGGACTGGACCTCGCTTGGCAGCGGTGCTGCCAACGGTGTAAACGACAGAGTCCGGGCCGTTGCAGTGTGGAATGGCCGCGTCTATCTCGGGGGCGACTTCACCGAAGCGGGCGGTGCGCCGGCCAGTCGAATCGCTTCCTGGGGGACGGGGGGCTGGCAGGCACTGTCCGATACGGTCGGCGAGGGGGTCGATCACGCCACCGAAGAGGCCGAAGTCACGGCCCTGGCTGCAAGTTCAGGTGGTCTCTACGTCGGCGGCCGGTTCGAGCAGGCCGGTGACCAGGTCGCGCGCAGCGTCGCACGATGGAGCGGCGCCGCATGGTCGGGCCTCGACAGCGGAGGAGCCGGCGGCGTGAGCCTGGCGGGGCAGGCAGGTCGGGTGTTCGATCTGCAGTCTGCGGGTAGCGACGTTTACGTGGCCGGCCTGTTCGAAAGCGCCGGTTCGACAACCGCCAACCACGTGGCCCGCTGGGACGGCAGCCAGTGGCATCCGATCGGTACCGGTCCGGAGAACGGCCTCAACGGTGCCGCCCTGGCCTTGCTCCATGACAGCGGTGAGCTTTACGTCGGTGGTTTCAATGTCCACGGCGCCGGCAGCGTGGCGGTCAACCGGATCGCGCGCTGGACGGGCTCGGCCTGGACGACCGTGGGGCCCGGTGGGCACTCGGGTCTCGGTGGACAGGTCGCAGCCGCGCTCTTCGACGGGGGTGACCTGTATGTCGGTGGCAACTTCGGCCTGGCCGGAGAGGCACCGGCGCGCCACGTGGCACGCTGGGATGGCGAGGCGTGGCATGCACTCGGTCTCGATAGCCTGAACGGCACCGTCAGCGCGATGACGCTGTGGAACGGTGACCTGGTGATCATTGGCTCCTTCACCCGCATCGGAGACAACGCCATGCAGCGGGTGGCCCGCTGGGACGGAAATCAGTGGCACGCGTTGGGTGAGGGCTTCGACCGAACGCCATGGGCGATTCACGGTAATGAGGACGATCTCTGCGTGGGCGGTCCGAACAGCCTGGCCAGTGGCGTCACTGCGCTGAACGGAATTGCCTGTTGGGACGGAACCGACTGGCAACCCCTCGGTGACGGGCTGATGTCGGGCGGGTTCGCCACGGTCTATGCCCTGGCCCGCTGGAACGGCCAGCTCTATGCCGGGGGAAGCTTCGACCAGATGGGGCAGGCTGCGGCAAGCAATATCGCTGTCTGGGATGGCGCTGCGTGGTCGTCCGTGGGTACGCTGCCGGACGAGGGCGTCGACGGTTTCATTCGCGCGCTGCTGCCACAGAAGGGCGAACTCTACGTGGTCGGTGACTTCAGTACGGCCGGACAGATTGCAGCCGAGAACCTGGCATTGTGGGATGGCAGCAGTTGGAGCGCCCCGGCTTCGCCAGTCGATCGAGACGTCTGGTCTATCGCGCCCCTGGGCGCGGGCACGGTTGCCGGCGGCGAATTCTTCCAGGTGACTTCACCAGCGACTGAACCCCTGAGCCGCGTTGGTTACCTGCACAACGGTGCTTGGCACACGCTTGGAACCGGCGCTTCCCAAGGGGTCTTCGGTCGGCGGGTTCAGACTTTGGCCACCAGCGGATCGACCGTCGCCCTGGGCGGCCGGATTTCCCTCGCGGGGGGTGACTTGTCGTCCGGTCTGGCTATTTTCCTGGCGCAGGATTTTCTGTTCTCGGATCGGTTTTCAGACTGACGGCAGTTCGATCGGTGGCGGCGCCAATGCGCCGTCCGCCCCGGGGGAGGGGGCGCGCGACCCCGCTGGTTTTCAACCGGCGGGGTCGTTTTTGTGGTGATGCTCTGCCATGGAGCGGATGACCTTCGCCGCCCGGCTGGCTACAATAGCGCTCTACTCTCATCCACCCTCAAACCGCGTAGCAGGGGACTCAAGGACATGACCGACAAACTCGAACAGCTCGTTGAAACCGCTCAGGCGATGGTCGCCCCCGGCAAGGGCATCCTGGCCATCGACGAATCCA